>NZ_VPDQ01000003.1:0-165074 GCF_013417535.1 Acinetobacter sp. YH12241
ATTTTGCTGATCCTTACAAGTCTATTCAGCGAGCTAGAAATGAAAATACGAATGGTTTAATCCGTCAATATCTGCCAAAATCATCATCGTTTGATGGCGTGTCAAACGAACAAATAGAGCAGATAGAATTTGCACTCAACCATCGTCCTAGAAAAACACTAGGTTGGTATACACCGAGTGAAGTTATGGCTGGTTTTTATACTGTTGCACTTGCCGCTTGAATCCGCCTTAATTTAAAAAAATAATAACTGCAATATTTATTTAAACTTACTTTTCATCAGTTAATTACTTATACACACATTTAAAATATTTAAAAGGCTGTGAGCTAATCACCAGGCTGAAAATTGAAAAATTATTGCGCCCGATGTGGCTATTTTTTGCTATGATGAGGCGTGCTTTATTTTCACACAATGAAATCAACGATTTAGTAGTGTATTCCCTAGACTTGCAACAAGTCCCGATAAAGCTCAATCTGGATCACTTTAGCACAGTTAAGTGCAATAATTTCAATAGGTTAAGCTCATGCTTCTAATGATCGACAACTATGACTCCTTTACTTATAACATCGTCCAGTATTTTGGCGAACTGAATCAAGAAGTAAAAGTAGTCCGCAATGATGCCGTGACATTGGAGGATATTGAGCGATGGCAACCCAAGTATCTGGTGATTGGTCCTGGTCCATGTTCGCCAAGTGAAGCAGGAATTTCGATTCCTGCCATTCAGCATTTTGGCGGCAAGATTCCCCTGCTCGGTGTTTGTCTGGGACATCAAAGTATTGGTCAGGCTTTTGGCGGCGATATTATTCGTGCCAAACGCGTCATGCATGGTCGTTTGTCTGACATGTATCACAGCGACAAAGGCATTTTTAGCAACTTGCCGAATCCTTTCTCTGCGACGCGTTACCACTCGCTGGTGATTGATCAGGCCACTTTACCTGAATGCCTGGAAGTGACCTGCTGGACCAATGAAGAAGATGGCTCTATGGAAGAAATCATGGGGATTAAACATAAGACACTACCGATTGAAGGTGTGCAGTTCCATCCGGAATCAATCCTGAGCCAGCATGGTCATCAGATCTTTAAAAACTTTCTTGAAATTTACGCATAATGGGCAAAACGCAAGTCATGAATATTCAACAAGCTTTAAGCAATATTACTAAAAACATTCACCTGACTCAGGAACAAATGGAAGACGTGATGCGCACCATTATGTCTGGCGAAGCAACCGATGCCCAGATCGGTGCTCTGCTCATGGGTCTACGCCTGAAAGGCGAAAGTATTGACGAGATTACTGCTGCAGCACGTGTCATGCGTGAACTGGCAACCAAAATTGATGTCAGTGATGTCCCTCATCTGGTGGATATCGTCGGTACAGGCGGTGATGGACAAAACCTGTTTAACGTATCTACCGCTTCAGCCTTTGTAATTGCAGCAGCTGGTGCAACGATTGCCAAACATGGTAACCGTGGTGTTTCTACCAAATCAGGCTCTTCAGATTTACTGGAACAGGCAGGCATTAATCTTGATTTGAATATGCAGCAAACCGAACGCTGTATCCGTGATATTGGTGTGGGCTTCCTGTTCGCACCGAATCATCACAAAGCCATGAAATATGCGATTGGTCCACGTAAAGAACTGGGTATTCGCAGTATTTTCAACCTGCTCGGCCCGCTTACGAATCCGGCCGGCGTAAAACGTTTGGTCATCGGGGTATTTTCCAATGAACTTTGCCGCCCAATTGCAGAAGTCATGAAACAGCTCGGTGCTGAACATGTCATGGTCGTACATTCACGTGACGGTTTAGATGAAATCAGTCTGGCTTCTTCGACGCATGTGGCTGAGCTGAAAAACGGTGAAATCACTGAATGGGAAATCATTCCTGAACAGGTCGACATTGAATCGCAAACCTTAACTGGCTTAATTATTGAAAGTTCAGCAGAAAGTCTGGCTCTGATTAAAGATGCCTTAGGCAAGAAGAAATCTGAGATCGGTCATAAGGCTGCCAATATGATTGCCCTAAATGCCGGTGCTGGTATTTATGTATCAGGCCTGACTTCAAGCTATAAGCAAGGTGTGGCATTGGCACACGATATTATTTATGGTGGCCAGGCACTGGAAAAAATGAGCGTGCTGTCTGAATTCACCAAAACCATCAAACAATATGAAGCTTAATACGGTCAGGAATTTGAATCATGGTTGATATTGCAAATACAATTTTGGGTAAAATTGTTGATCGTAAGAAAGAAGAGTTCGCTCTTCGTTTGAAGCAGAAAAGCTATAAGGATATAGAAGAGTTAGCTCAAGGCGCGACACCTGTACGTGGTTTTGCTCAATCTTTAATGTCTAAACGTCCGGGTGTAATCGCTGAAATTAAAAAGGCTTCTCCGTCCAAAGGCGTGATTCGTGAAAACTTCAATCCTGCAGAAATTGCGGCGCAATATCAGGATGCCGGCGCTGCCTGTTTATCTGTACTGACTGATGTGGATTTTTTTCAGGGTGCTGATGAAAATATTCAGATCGCCCGTTCGCACTGTGACTTGCCTGCGTTGCGTAAAGACTTCCTGATCGATCCTTATGGCGTGATTGAAGCGCGTGCACTACATGCAGACTGTATCTTGCTGATCGTGGCCTGTCTGTCTGATCAGCAGTTAGAAGAAATGTCTAAAACCGCATTTGAGCATAATCTGGATGTACTGGTTGAAGTGCATGATGAAGAAGAATTAGGACGTGCTTTAAAACTGTCTGATCGTTGTCTGCTGGGTGTGAACAACCGTAATTTAAAAACTTTTGATGTCGACCTGAATACATCACTACGTTTAAAAAGATTACTGGATCCTTCACGCCTGCTGGTCACTGAAAGCGGTATCGCAACCCCTGCTGATGTTGCGATGATGCAGGAACATGATATTCATGCTTTCCTGGTCGGTGAAAGTTTCATGAAACAGCCACGCCCAGATCATGCTTTCCGTGATTTATTCGGTGAGCCTGAATCGGTTTAAAATATTAAGTATATAAAAAAAGTCCCATATCAGCATGGGGCTTTTTTTTATTTCTATTAACCAAATTCATTTAATACTGAGTTGAATGATCAAAATAAGAGATTAATTTTTCAAATTCTGGCAGTTCAGAATAGGACTCATCCGCCTTGATTTCATCTGCCCAATCCACCTTCGAGTTCAGACAAAAACTCAGTCTGTGCTGAATTTTGGGTGCTTGATCCAGAAGCCCTAAAGGAATCCAGATCAATGCAATTGTACCTACCTGATTCGGTACAGGCGAGCCACAGTGTTGACAAAAATGAGAACGAAATCCGGTCTCTTTTTGATAGCAGGAAATTGAAGTCTGTTCTGAGGTCCATTCAAAATATTGCTGATGAACTAAAGTTGCTGCATTTGCGGCCGTACCACTCTGTTTACGACATAAACTGCAGTGACAATGATACATGGCCTGAATATTCGTATTTACTTTGAACTGGACATCGCCACACAAACAACTGCCTGAATAACTCATTTTTTTATTTTCCAGGTTTGATTGATTTATATTTAAAGAGAGATGTTCCATCGCGGCAACTGTTAAGATGATAAAAGGAGAATATTCATGAATTATTTTCTATTTAAAGTTCATCAAGCTATACAATCTTAGAAAACTATTGAGAAATTAATGCTGGGTTTGGGATATGTTGTATTTAGTGCAATTCATTTCTCCTTTCAGTCATTTAAGACTATAATTTACCAAATTCAGTATCTCCCCCGTTTCCAGATTATGAGCAAACACGATTCTTCGCTTTCTAAAGATCAGTACAATTTACTCAAAGATCTTAAAAAGCAAATTAGTCATCCTCAGCCTAAGGCTGAACCTGTTGCCCCTGTCGTGAAAACAGCGGAGCAGGAACAGGAGGAAGACCTCGATCTATTTCGCAAGCAGATGCAAGGCGTACAAAAAATTGATGCCGGCAATATTGCGAAAATAGAAAAATCTCCCAAGAAAAAAGTCGATGCGCAAACTTTGGCCAAGCGTGCTGCTGCCGAAGGCCCCATGCATACCGATGAAACCGTCCTGTCTGATACTCAAGCCATGCTCAATCCGGTTGGCAGTCAAGCGAGCTTAAGCTACCGCATTGCGACCTTGCAGCATAAGGTTTTTGAAGATTTAAAAGCAGGCAATCTGCGCTGGTTCGAAGCTGTCGACCTGCATGGTTGTACGGTCGAAGAGGCACGTCAGGCTGTGCTTCAGATTATCCAGATCGCCAAAGATGAAAACCAGAACGTGATCAAGATCGTACATGGCAAAGGGCCGGAAGCGATTTTAAAAACTTATGTCAACGGCTGGTTACGTCAGCACCGTGATGTTCTGGCCTTTGTCAGTGCGCCTGAAAAACAGGGTGGCACTGGCGCAGTTTTAGTTTTGCTAAAACGTGCAGAAAAAAATCCAAAGTTTAAACAGTAAGCGGATTTACCCCCAAAATAAGGCATTGTAAAAGATTTCTGCTACAATGCCGTCCTTGTTCATTCTCAGTTTAAGTGAATACGTCATATGACTATGCAGCAATCTTACGCAAACATTCTTACTGCCGTTGGTGAAGATCTCAATCGCCCTGGTCTCAAAGATACGCCCGTGCGTGCTGCGAAAGCGTTTTCGTATTTAACCTCAGGTTATAGCCAGACTCTGGAAGAAGTGACCAATAGTGCGGTTTTTCCATCAGATAACCGTGAAATGGTTTTGGTGAAAAATATCGAATTTTATTCACTGTGCGAACACCATTTATTGCCGTTTTATGGCCGTGTACATATTGCCTATTTACCTGAAGGCAAAGTATTGGGGCTATCTAAATTTGCCCGCATTACTGAAATGTTTGCCCGTCGTTTACAGATTCAGGAAAATCTGACCCAGCAAATCGCAGAAGCGGTTGCTGAAGTCACCAATGCACGTGGTGTGGCTGTGATGATTGATTCAGCACATATGTGTATGATGATGCGGGGCGTTGGCAAACAGGAATCCACTACGCGTACGGTGTCATTTATCGGTGACTTTAAAACCGATAAAGAAGTCCGCCGTGAGTTTTTAGGTGCTGTACCAGAAAGTTATTAATATAGATTCATACATGAAAGCCTCAATTGATATTGGGGCTTTTTTACACGATGAGGTTATGAAAATGTCATCTATTTGGATTGCGGGTCAAGGTTTAGGCCAGGCTGAAGAAAGTATCGATTATCCACGTCCAGACCGGCTGGTTAAAGGTAATCCTAAACGCCTGACCCAGAGTGCCTATCAACATCCCCATATGGATTGCGGAATCTGGCAATGTGAAGTAGGCGCCTGGAATATTGTATTCGCTGAAAATAAACAGGAATTCTTTCAGGTAATCGAAGGGATCGTCCGTTTACATGATGCTCAGGGACAATCCTTTGTTGAAATCAAAGCAGGTGAAGCCGGCATTATTCCACCCGGTTTTATTGGCACTTTTGAAGTGGTTGAAGCCGTTAAAAAATATTATGTCGTGGTAGAAAGTTAAAAGATAAGTACGAATTCAATACCTTCATCAGTTAAGGAATTTTGCAATCAATTCCTTAACTTTTCTACGTATTCATTCAATTTCTTAAAATTTTATCCCTACATTCTTTTCAAAAAGTTGTCTCATTAACTTAACTTCCCTAGTTTTAAAAATAAACAAATTGATGCTGCATAATTAATTTCCTGACTACATTTCCTGCCATGTTTAAATACAGATCTTTTGTTTAGAAGGCTGCATGATCCAAGTGTATAAATTCTGGAAACAGCCATGAGTAGAAAACAGCCTGATCCGCCTAAACGCCCTTCACGTGTTCATTCAAATAGTTTTGACTATAGTCTGGATTTTAAAAAAATTGATTTCCGTAAACGGCCGGACTTATACCGGATTGGACGCGGTGAGCAAGGCGTGCTTTTAGTAGAACCTTATAAGTCAGAAATTCTGCCCCACTGGCGTTTTGCAGATGCTGAAAAAGCCCAAGCCAGTAGTGAAAAAATTTATGCCCTGTTTCTAGAATATTTAAAACATGAAGATTTCGTCGGGGCCGATATGGCACGCAAGTTTTTACAAATGGGTTATACCCGCGCCCGACGTTATGCCAATCATAAAGGAGGCAAAAAATACGATGGTCCGGTTCCAGATGATAAAAAGGGTTTAAGTGGTGCGCATGGGCGTGAGGAATTGCCGCGCAGTTCTGAAGATCCGGTTAAAGCTGCTGCAGCGAAAATATTTAAACAAAAATGGGATAAAGCCAAAGTCCATCCCGAATATGTACGGCAAAAACAGCAATTTCAGGCTGCGATTCAGCAGCAAATTTTAAATTAGACAGACGCTTTTTGTGTGCCCTGAATTTGAGAAGGTTGCGCCAGATAGACCCGGTTACGCCCTGTATTTTTAGCCATATACAGTGCAGCATCTGCGGCATCCAGGAATCTTTGGTAATCCGGATGACCATCAAATAACGCGCAGCCGATACTAACTGTGAGTCTAAATTGCTGTCCTTGAGCCGTACTGATCAGGCCATGCTCTACATATGTACGGATATTTTCAGCAATGTTCAGCGCGCGTCTTTCATCGGAATCCACCAGCAGCAGCAGGAATTCTTCCCCACCGACACGGAATGCATAGTCACTGCCCTGAATATATTTCTGTAAGGCATCAGCAATAAATTTTAAGGCCAGATCACCAGCTGCATGACCATATTTATCATTAATGGCTTTGAAGAAGTCGGCATCGATCGCTAGCAAGGATAATGGTGTCTGGTTATCACGAGAAAAGTTAATTTCACGTGAAATAATGGTATTTAAATAACGGCGATTCAATAACTGGGTTAGAGAGTCATTTCCAGATTCGATGTAATCTGCAACCTGGAATAATTGATCGACCAAGTGCTGTATTTCACGGTTTAAATCACGAATACTTTGAATCAGATTCAGCATCTGATCTTTTTCAGTACATTCCAGCACTGCCTGATTCAGCGTATCGATCTGATAAATTCGCTCGATAATTAAATCGACCTGATCGGAACCGGTAAAGGCATAAGACGCCTTATGAATAAACCATAAGCCAAATTCTGACTTGGACAGCATTTGATGTCTAATGCCTGTAGTGCCAGAAAAGACCTTGAACATCAGCTCATTTTCCCAATCCAGCAATGAACTGCGCTGCTTATCTTTTTGTACCGCGACATCCTGCATTGCAGAAAATACCCGGTAACTGTGCTTCATTTCCTGATTCTGAACTGATTTCGCCTCATAGGAACGACACATAATTTCTGTGGCAAACCCCATGATTTGTACAATATAACTACAGGTAGTTAGCATGTTTGGCTGCGGATTTAAACTTAGCAATTCAAATATTTTGCGCTGAATTTCTCGTACACCGCGCATAATCAGCCAGGATGGAATCCCGACCCGTGCATGCACATGTCCAACAATATTCTGTTTTTGCACGGCCTCTGCATAACGCTTATTTAGCGCCACACTAAAACTTTCTGAAAGCCACTGATGTAAAGTATCGCGTAGACGCTGCTGAATCAGCTCATCGGTAAAATATTGAGATGCTTCTTCTTCCAGAAGCATATTTTTATAGAATTCTTCTACCAGTACCGAAGAGTGGTCTTGAATAAACTGAAATGCGTGTAGCAAATCATCCGATGAATAATTTTGACAGATCTGTTCCCACTGCTCCGCGAGCATAGCCATACACTCATTATTCATATAACTTTTCCCGATACTTTGCGATTCGCAGTGATCTTATGTGACAAATACAACAATATTCAGGCATTTTAACCCAATTACTGAATACAATCTTTGATAATATCGGTAGAAGTCTCCGAACATGAATTTATTTTAAACATTCAAATACAAGTCATTTGATCTATAAAATTAATTTACTCAATATTCGAGGTTATGTTAACCAAATCAGAAATAATGGACTAAGCCCAGACTCCATTTTTCCCAGCCTTTCGATTCCTGTTGCTGATATTCCCAGCCCACCCGAATGGCATTTTGTGCATTCAAGGCATATTGCAACTGGTTTTTCAACTTCAGTTGCCACTGATGAGAATCTTCCCAATACGGCAGTTCCACCTGTACCAGACTATTGATCTGATCCGTCCAGATATTCTGACAACCCACCGTTGGCCCCATACCGACACGCCATCCTTTGTCAAGCGCTTTTCCGGCCTGCACATGATTTTGTAGCTGCACATAGCAGAGATGTTCACGTGCTTCATTTGCCCAGCTATAGCCACCCTGAACCTGAAAATTGGCTACGCCATGCTGCTGCTCGGTACTAAACTGGCCATGCTGATCCAGTGCTTCCTGTTTCCAGCCCAAACTAAAACCCCAAGATAACGGCGCTTTAAATGCATTGATCGGGTTATAGGAATTCACTGTAAGTAGATCCAGGTGCTCCAGCTTCACGCGGTCATCACGGTATTGCAATGCACCATCCAGGAATAATAATTGGGTTCCTGTACGCAGCCCGCCTTGCGCATCCATGAGGTCGTGATAAGCCTGACGATGACCGAGCTGCACAAAAGTCTCACCCTGTACTTGCCCAGTTTCAAGAACGATATTTCGGGCATGATGGCTTTGAACCGGATCTATTTTTGGACGCTCTGGCTGCTGACGCTGTTTGTCTATCGCCAACTGACTTCTTAGGCCCAATAATTTGCGAAAGCGCGGCTGGGCAAAAGATTCATCAACTTCTTGACGAAGAAAATCCAGATATAAATGGTCGTAGGCCATTTCCAGAATCTTGGCCTGATCTTCAGCCGGATAATTGTGCAGCATGGTTTCCATTTCAGAGGTTTCTGCATACGCTACCTGATGCGCAGTTTTTGCCAAGGATTTGCCATGTTGCCGGGCTTGAGCCAGTAATTGAGTTTCCAGTGCCGGACGGTAAATCTTTTTCCTGATCAGTCCCTGCTGTTCCACAACTTTTAAAGTTTCGACCGGAATCGCGGCGGTATCGAATTGCTGCTGCAAGTTCAGTTCAGGACGCACCAGATCAAAAAGCCCTAATAGACGATAGGCACAGTTATCATTAATGAAATAATAAGGGAAACTTACTTGTTGCATTTCCCAGAGATGCTTCACCAGAAAACCGGTTTCTTCAGGTGTTAAATTAAGTTCATATTCCCATAAATCACGGCTTTCAAAGTCACCATATTCCTTGACTTTGCGGTAATACGGCATCAAGGAATATTCCCCCGGATATTGTCCGGTCAGCCCTTTCCAGGCAAAGGACCAGTTATCATTACTGTCAACTGTGGCAGCATAATTGACCGCATAAGAAACCAGATTCAGTTGCTGCTGGTCTTTGGGATCCAGACGCAGCAAAGTATGACCAAACATGGAGCTGGGATTACCCATATAATCGGTGGCATAAATCAGGGTCGCTTGATAAGGCTTGACTTCATTCATCCAGCGCTCAAAATCCGGGCAACTCGCTTCAGGCAATTGCTGTTCAGGAATATTCAGCTGTTGCATCAACCACTGACTACGCGCCGGAAATTTACATCGTACAGACTGATTGGGTTCTGCGGGCTCAAACAATGCCTGTATATTTTGCTCCAATTCAAGTTGCAGGTCTGTCTTGCTCTGCTTTGCCAGAAAATAGCCAGCATAGCTGACTTCACTTTTTCCTTCAGCATTGACATACATCAAACGCTGCCAGGTCGCGGTCTGGTGCAATCTTTTTTGTGTGGCTTGTTCTAGATAAGCTTGAATATCTGGAGAAATTTCGGATGCAAAACTTAGGGGACTCCACAGCAAGGCTGGGAACAAAAAAGCATATTTCATTCAGTCAACGGTTCTTTTCAGTTTTTATTTATAAGAAAACCCTGCCAGGACAGCAGGGTTTTTACAGCGATACTTAGATATAAGCTTTTAATACTTCATCTTTAGCCATGACTGTTTGTAGAGTACTTAACACTTGTAAAGTATTCTGGTTTTCTTCTGAATAGATTTCAGAGAAATTCTGCTTAGATACAGTGAAGAAACGTGCTTTGTCTTCTGCCTTGATATTTAGCAGTTCAGCCAGTACATTCAGGCTTTCACCTTCACCTACGGCCATATCACGTGCCAATGCCTCAGCATTTTCATTGGTAAAAGTCACGACTTGAGCCGTTACTGTACCGCCCTGGCTACATCCTAAAGTACCGAAAGTAATACCCAGCCACTGGTTAGTAAACAGGACGTTTGTTGTACCTGCAAGCAGCTTAGGAATAATGCCTGACTGGCCTGCCCATACCTGGCTACCAATACCACAACCTACATCTCTATCCGCCATCGCCATACCAGAACCCGTTGCCAATACCACAGCGAGCATAATCTTTTTTAACATACTTATTCTCCGGTTATTCTCATGCATCTTTTGTTATTACGCTAATGATGTAATCTTCATTACACATTCAGGAGAGTAGCGGGAAGTCTAATTTGGCGCAATGAAAAAAATGTCCAATTTACATAAAGATAAACAGAATAATTTTACCGGGTTTTTAGGCTCCAGTTACCTTGAGAATTACGCTGTCCTAGAATCTTTAATACCAGCACCAGACTGAGCAATAAAAGTAAATACCATGAACCGAGTTTCCCCCACCCGACCATATGCCATTTTTCTACCTGGCTTGGATATAGCCAGATCTGATAAAAGGTACTGATGTTCTCAGCCACCCAGATAATGAAAGCCAAAATCAACAGGACAGGCAACATCGGCAGCTGAAAAGCATGCTGATTCAACTGAAACCGAATTCTGGTTTTCCAGAACATCACTATACTCCAGACAAATAACAGCAAGCGATAGTCCGGAATGAAGAATTTGCTCATAAAGTTGATGTAGGACAAGACGGCCAAAGCCAGCATATGGCTAAAGCGCGGCAATTTTTCAAATGAGACTTGGTATAAGCGTAAGGAACGTGCAAAAAAACTGCCGACAGCCGAATACATAAAGCCGGCAAATAAAGGCACCGTCAGTATTTTAAAAATTGCAGGTTGTGGATATTGCCAGGATGCAATCGCCGGATGGGTCAGGAAAATTTCCATAACCATCGCCATGATATGGAACAAGGCAATTACTTTGGCTTCGGCCCAAGATTCCAGTTTGGTATAGAGCAACACCATCTGAATCAGTAAAGCAAAAAATAATAGATAGTCATAGCGGTAGAAACCATAAAAAAGTTCACTACCCATTGATGCGGTTTGTGCAAAAGCAAGCAGGAGCAGAATCCCAAATAAGGCAGCCGAAGCTGCCTTATAGGTAAATTCAAACCCTGATTTAAAAAAGTCGATCAAGGCTTACATCCTAAAGATATTTAGCGCTGTACTCATGTACGGTATCAATAAATACTTTAGGATTGGCTGGATCCACCCACTGGGTAATGCCATGACCTAAGTTGGCTACATAACCGGTTGTTTCACCGTTGGCATAGGCATCATCCAGCATCAACTTGGTCGCTTTAGCAATCGCGTCCGGAATGCCATATAAAGTTGCCGGATCCAAGTTGCCTTGTAGCGCAGCACGACCTGCAACAGTCTGGCGTGCAACATTGAGCGGCGTGGTCCAGTCCAGACCAAAAGCATCTACACCGGTCGCGACCATAGGCTCTAGCCATTGGCCACCACCTTTGGTAAACAGAATCACTGGAATCTTGCGGCCATCTTTTTCACGTTGCAAACCTGCCACAATTTTCTGCATATAATTGAGTGAAAATTCAATATATTCACGATGCGCAAGTGCACCGCCCCAACTATCGAAAATCTGCACTGCCTGAGCACCGGCATCGATCTGGGCATTCAGATATTCAGTCACAGCATCTGCTAAACGTTCTAATAAAGCATGCAGAACTTCTGGCTGTGCGTACATCATGTTTTTAGTGAAGCGGAAATCTTTACTCGAACCCCCTTCAACCATATACGTCGCCAAGGTCCACGGGCTGCCGGAGAAGCCGATCAATGGTACTTGCCCACCCAAAGCGGAACGAATGGTCGACACTGCATTCATTACATAATCAAGGTCAGACTTGGCATTGAATTTGGGTAAATTAGCCACATCCTGTTCAGTCCGCACAGTTTTGTGGAATTTCGGACCTTCACCTGCTTCAAAATACAGACCCAGACCTAAAGCATCTGGTACAGTCAGAATGTCCGAAAATAAAATGGCCGCATCCAGCTCATAACGGCGTAAAGGCTGCAAAGTCACTTCACAGGCAAATTCAGTATTTTTGCAAAGAGAAAGGAAATCCCCTGCTTTGGCACGTGTTTCTCGATATTCTGGTAAATAACGGCCTGCCTGACGCATCATCCATACAGGGGTAGTATCTACAGGTTCACGTAACAATGCGCGCAGAAAACGATCATTTTTTAAGGTCGTCATTCACTTTCCTATCTATCTTTGATATTGCCCACATCATAACAAAATGGCTGCATTTTGAATAACTTCTCATGACTTTAAAAACCGATCATGTTAAGTGATCAAATGTGAGGAATTACACAAAAGAACTACTGCATCTCCACATTTTTTCTGTAATACTTATAGTGTTTTTTCACATAGTTAACGAAATATTTTTAAGGTTGAGTTACATGTTAGTTCGCACAATGCTCGCTGTGAGTCTAGGTTGCATTTTCGCAGGTACTGTTTTCGCTGCGTCTACTGCTGAACAACCATTAAACCCCCAAGTTGTCACTGATGTTGCGGTTCAGGATCCGATTGATCCTTTAGCAACTGAAGCTTCGGCAGCACAAGCAGAAACTCGAATTAGTGCTCAAGAACAACAAGATCTGAAGAAAGCTTCTGAAGCATTAGATGTATTACAAGATACTGAAGACCAGACTGCCGATATCGGTGCTGCTCCAACCACGACTAAAGCACCGACAAATTCTGCTGCTGCGAAAGCATCTTGGACTTTAGACGGCCTTAATAATGCAAGCTGGTATGAAGATATTGGTAAAGGCCAATTTCCGGTATATGCACGTGCGCATGTCATGTTAAATAATGCCCATGCTTCTCCAGGTGCGATTGACGGTACTAGCGGTAAAAATACCTTGAAAGCGATCGCATCTTTCCAGCAAATGAATGGTATTAAACCAACCGGTACATTGACTCAGGAAACTTGGGATGCCCTATTGGCTAAACAGGGTTCTAAGCCTGCTTTTGTGGAATACACCATCACTGAAGAAGACCTGAAAGGTCCTTATGCCGAGTCTATTCCTTCTGACTATGCCTTACAGGCAAAAATGAAAGGTCTGTATTACACTCGCGTAACTGAAATGCTGGGTGAAAAATTCCATATGGATGAAGACTTTTTGAAAAAGTTAAATCCAAAAGCTACCTTCAAAAAAGCTGGGGAAAAGCTGATTGTTGCCAATATCCGCAATGAAGTTCCTGAAGATATTCATTTAATTGTGGCGCATAAAGGTGCTAAGCAGCTTTATCTGTTCAATAGCCGTAACCAGATGATCGCTTCTTTCCCTGCAACGATTGGCAGTTCGAGTACTCCATCGCCAACAGGAACTTATAAAGTGACTGGCGTAGCGAAAAACCCATGGTATAGCTACTCACCATCTAACTTTGTTCAAGGCAACAACAAGAAACCACTTTCTTTACCACCTGGTCCAAACGGTCCTGTAGGTAATATCTGGATCGGTTTAAGCAAAAAATCATTTGGTATTCATGGTACGCCAAATCCATCTGCAATCTCTAAAACTGCATCACATGGTTGTATCCGTCTGACTAACTGGGATGCGAATGATTTAGGCCGTAAAGTGAAATCAGGCGTAACTGTCCGTTTCCTTGAATAATCTTTATTTAAATACCTAAGCCCGCTTACGAGTGGGCTTTTTTATACCTACATCCTTTTGTATCGTTGCAAAAATGCAATGATCTGTCGCCTGTTTATAATTTTTTAAGAATTAAAACAACGTTATGATGATCTCAAGTTAAAAATTAAAGTGAGATAAATTCATGAAAGCTTTTCTACATCCAAGTGAAAATCGTGGTCATGTAAAAATGGGCTGGCTGGAGTCTAAACACAGCTTCTCATTTGGCAACTGGTACAATCCGAACTATATGGGCGTGAGTGCATTACGCGTTATTAATGATGATCTGATTGATGCACATCAGGGCTTTGGTACCCATCCGCATGACAATATGGAAATCCTGACCTGTGTATTGAAAGGCACGATTACTCATCAGGACAGTATGGGCAATCATGGCGGTATTGCAGCAGGTGAATGGCAACTGATGAGTGCTGGAACCGGTGTACGTCATAGTGAAATGAACCAGGGCGATGAACAGGTGCATCTCCTGCAAATCTGGATCATTCCGAATGAACATGATGCTCAGCCAAATTATCAGCAAATTCGTCTGGACGCAAAAGAACAACCAAATCAATGGCATTTAATTTGTGGACCAAATGACAATGCACCCATGCACATTCGTCAAAATGCAGAAGTCAAAACCGCAGTGATCCAGCAAGGTCAAAGTCTAGATATTAAGGCAACCCAGCATATCAATTATGTACATGTGATTTCTGGTTCAGTACAAATTTCGGAATATACAGTTGAAGCTGGTGGTGCGATTGCCTTTATGGATGACGCAGAAATTAAAGCAATTGAAGATGCTCAGGTGATCTGGTTTGATTTACCAGAAGCTACTCATTAAAACTTCTATTTATATTCAGTCTATGCCGACTCATCATTTTGATCAGTCGGCATTTTTATAGAAAACATATAAAAATAAAAGTGATTCATTCTTTATAAGGATTTGGGCTTCAATATACCACTATACAAATTAAACCAATTCACATCAGTTTTTTACCGAACAACAGTAAATTTTGGGCGAAGATTGAGCTGATCCATTTTGATTGAATCAATATAGCGAATGGCTGTTCTGGTCATTATCTTGTATAGATTAAACAGGTGTATGCACCTTTTCATTTATTCTGAATAAACCGAAGAGCACATCTAATGAACCAGATTTTAGAAATCCAAAGCAGCCAGCAACAAGCTCTGCACTTTTTATTAGACTTTTTAAAACAGCAGCAATATCAGTTTACCGCCATTACGCCACTTTCCCATCAACGGATTCTGGATCGTAAAAGAAGCGAAAAAAATAAATATAAAACCTTACAGGATATCTTTGGCTGGAATCTGGAATTTACAATTACCGATCTTGATCCTGTTCTTTTTTCATTATTGTTAGAACATCAGCTTTTGGAAGTTCAGGATAATACATATAAAAGTCTGATCAGAGTCGCTTCACTCGAAGACGAATTATTTATTCACTCAGCCTTTCCCACCACCCAACAGGACGCTGTTTTTTTTGGTCCTGATACTTACCGTTTTGCCTATCATTTAAAGCAGTATTTATCTTGCCAGGCCAATTCTTTTAAACGGGCGGCTGAAATATGCTGTGGCACTTCTACTGCTGCAATTCATATAGCTAAACATTTTCCAGATCATGAGGAAATCTTTGTCGCAGATCTGAATCCGAAAGCCCTTCTCTATAGCCAGATTAATATTGATTTTTCAGGTTTTAATTCGATTCATCCTGTGCAGAGTAATTTATTTTCTGGTCTTGAAGGTCAGTTTGACCTGATTTTTGCCAATCCCCCTTATTTAATTGATCCAGATCAACGGCAATACCGTCATGGAGGCAATGAACTGAATGGCAATGAATTGTCTTTTAAGATTATCAAACAGGGTTTACAGCGACTCAGTCCAGATGGACGTCTATTTTTATATACTGGCGTCACTATTTGTCAGGACGGCAATCGCTTCTTACAGCATCTGGAGGATTTAATGAAACAGCATCAAAATATTGACTGGTCTTATGAGGAAATTGACCCGGATATTTTTGGTGAAGAGTTAGAGCAACCTGCTTATCAACATGTAGAAAGAATTGCGCTGGCCCTACTCAAGTTCGAAGTCAAAACTGATAGACCATAAAATTTCAGCTCGGGTTGTGGCTATTTTTAAACTGCGGCCTAATTAAAACAAATAAAAATTAACTCAATCCGCATCACATTTAAAATTATTTTTAATAATTATTTATAATTAAAAAACATATACTTAAATAAAATATTAGTTCTATTTTATCACCACGTACTTCTATAATTCTCATCTGATATTTACGACAACTTTAAAAATAATGTCGTCTTTTTGGTTATACCTTGGGGAAAATTATGGAAAGAAATTATTTGAGGTTGAGAACAGCCTTACTAACCTTATCGCTATCGATGAGTCTGATTGCCTGTGGTGGAGGTGGCAGTAGCGGAACATCTTCTCCTGCAGAAACACCAGATTCTGCTGTTAATCCACCATCAACAACTAATCCATCTGATAACGAGGAATCATCCCCTTCACCTGTAGAAACACCTGATGGCAGTACACCACCTTTAAATCCACAAACGCCAACGACCACCCGGATTAATAAGGCATTGAGTACAGGTGATGCCCGACCTTTGATTCAGCAAGATTCCGCTACATTGCTAGACTGGGCCCTGCAGCTCGCCAAGCAACAACAAACATGACAAAAGGGTTTAATTACCTCACTCTATACCAGTTCGAATGGCAAAGTTTTGCAACCTCAACTGCAATTTACGCCAACTGCTTCGATTAATCTTTATCCTTATGATTTAAGCGCAGCTTTACCAATCGCAGTTTCAGATCAAGCCTGCGGCTGGAATTTAAGTCAGCAGGCGAATAAAGGCTGTGGTTTGGGAGTCGCATCACAAATCAGTAAAGGCCGTGCGCTGGCTTTTGGCCAGAATATGCTTGGGGGAATCTCAGCGAATAGTCCTGACGTGGTAGATTTTGCACCCGTGCTCAACAATGGTTTTCGCTGGCTATTGACGGGGAAAACACAAGCACAGCCTAAACAAGAACTAAAACTTACCGTAAATGGTCTGGCACAAACCAACCTGAGCATGATAGAGAATTATTTTGCCCAGCATTTAGGGGTTAAAGTTACCTTTCTACAATGTAATGTACTGGATCAAACCAATACCTGCTGGAAAGATGCTGACCTGATGATTTTAGGCAGTAATATTGGCGCCAATAATTTTGAATCCAGCTTGATTCAGGAATATCTGGAGGCAGGTAAGCCAATATATTTCCAGGCAATGGGTTATAACGTCACTACACCGATGGAAAAAATCTTTTCGGCATTGAAGATTGAAACCAATAATAATTACTGGCGTGGCCAAGATACTTTACTCATGTCTTCAGGACGTTCTATCACAGATCAATGGAATAAAGTGAATGACATTGATAGTACGATCCAAATGTTGGAATATTTCAAGTCACCAAGTGCGGCACGTCTAGGTGATTTAAATGCCAATAATCCGTTGATTCAAACCATCAATAAAGCTTCTACCAATCTACAAAATTTAAATGCACAAGGCATTACTGCATTTAGCGCAAAAAATAATAATCAGATTCTAAAAGCTTTGGTGTTATTGGCAGATCTCTGGCGTCCAGGCGTGAATTACAGCGGACTGTCGAAAAATGGCGATGCTCTGACTTTTATGCGTACCTATGCCAGCGACTCCTGGACGGACTATAAACGCAAAACCACATTGGTGAATCCAAATGGTGCCGGCGATTATATGCCAGCCTCTGCACAAAACATGGCTGTCAGTGCTCAAGCCGAAACCATTACCGTGACCATTCCACAAGGCAGTGGAATTACCACAATTGGTCGTGCCAGCATTCCGGGCAAACCTGTCAGTATTGAGATTGTTGATGCTCAGGGTGCGCAGCTTTCAGTCCAGACCAGCTATTTACGTGCCTGGGGCAATCCCTTTGATGATGGCGGCTATAAACGTCCTCGCCGTCCCAATAGTTTCACCGTAAAATTAGACGCCACTCAAAGCAATGACTTTATTAGCCCGTTCGGTGGACCATTGATGTTGAATTACAGCAATGCCAAAGCAGGCTCGGTGGTGACCTTAAAAATCAAAGGCGCAGCAAAATATGCGCATTATGATTTTACTCAAATGATCACTGAAGCGGATATTAGCGAAGCAACCAGCATCCTGCAAAGTAGAAACTTCGGCTGGAACACTTTTAAATTTGTTGGTGGTGAAATTCAACAGACCAATGACTATGCTTTAAAAGCCATTGGTGATCGATCGGCACGTACCTATGTGGATCAGATTAAGGGCGTAATCTTTGACAGTAACCACATTGCCAACGGTTATAACAACATGCCGCTGGATAGCAGTACGGCACAGCGTTGTAATGAATTAGGCTGGGATTGTACCGGCACAGTTCATCGTGCCCCGAATGTTCAACATTTTGTGGGCTGGATTGCGACCTGTGGCTTCCTGTGCTCAGGAAATCCATCAGATGGGTCAACTGGCATTGATACCGGTTGGGGCTGGGTGCATGAACTGGGACATAATACTGTTCAGGATGTCTTAACCATGGTATTCCCTTCCACTGAAACCGGGAAAACTATTGGTTGCGTAGTGGAATGTAATAACAACATTCTGGCAGGCCTAAGCATGATGCGTAAATATCATCTATATGCTCAGGACAGTAATGGCAGCAACTTCCGCCACTCAACCTTATATGCCAATATCAAGGATACACGGAGTCTTGGTCTGTCAGGTGAGGTACAACGTGCCGCCATGGAAAAACGCTTATGGCAAGATGGCTATCATGTATCGATGCAGGCCTTCCATATCCAGATGGCCATGAACTATACCCGCTTACATCAAGGTAAATCGCGACCTGATCTTCAGGGTGTATTTGAGTTCATACGCCTACTGAATACGGCACAACGTTTATATAACCAGATCGATTTAAGTAAAGCTTCTCAAGCAGATAAGAATAAACTGGGACTAGGTGCATTTAATGCGAAAAACATGAGCCGCCCTGACCTGATTTATGTACTCAGTTCAAAAATCATGGGCTATGACCTAAAAGATTTTTATGCACTTTATGGCTTGCCTTTAACTGCAACCGCACATGCTTCAGTCGCCATGCTTAATCTGCCGACCGCACCTTTGTATTTCTATGCGCAACCGGATGGCGGTTCAAATCGCTTGGCAACAGGACAATGGCTCACCATTCCAGCAAACGGCCCTGTCCCTAATTATCCTTATTAATTGATCGATCAAATATAAAAAATCCCGGCTTCGGCTGGGATTTTTTATAACAGAGCATTTTCATGATCAGTGTATGAGCGACTATCAAGAGCTAAATAAATAGCGATTTACTTATTTTTCTTGTCCCGACTGCCTTCAAGGATTTCAATTAAGCTCAGATTGATATTTCTCGCCAGTTTTTTTAATTTCTCTCTCGGTTTTCCTCTGCAAAGAAAGCGGAAACTATAAAGCTCATCTTTATAAGAAATTACATAGAAAAAAGTTCCTACTGGCTTTTCTTTGGTTTCTGTCCCGCCTCTTTTTAAGAGTCCTGTACAGGCAATATAAATATCAGAATAAAACATTTTCTTGGCTTTTCTGACCATTTCCTGTGTGACTTCCATAGATTCCGGCGTATATTGTTTAATAAATTCAGGTTTGATTTTTAAAATATTCTCTTTGACACCCATGTCATAACACACCAGTCCGCCATATAAAATATCACCCGAATATTTATTTTGGGAAAATCGGTAAGCCAGGTAACCTGCTGATGCACTCTCTAGAAAAGTAATACTTAATTTTTTTTTAGCGAGTAATTTTATACATTTATTCATAGAGTAAACTCCTGACTTTACGATCTTCTATTGAGTATTAAATATTCAAAAATAAAAGATTAAGTACTTAGCTTCTGAATGTCCTAGCAAAACTAAAACTGAACTGCCCTTGCTCACCACCTTAAACCAGCTGTATATCCTCAGTCATTTATATGACTTAAGTTCATACCAACGAAACTCATAATAACCTTGACGGGTTTTAACTCTGATTGGCTTTCTGATTTGATGTGTATTAGATTTTTTATAGATTCATGATAGTTTTATGCCTAAAAGCATAAGTAGTAGAAGATATAAAATATAGATCACTGAAATGATGGCTAAGTCGATTTAAGTGTGAACTAAAATGTGCTTATTAATTCAGGGTTTATTTATAAGACGATGAATAGGTTTAATTAAGAAGTGAATAATTTCAAAGACAAAATCCTGGCAAGATACCAGGATTTTTTATATTCACTTTTGGTCATGTCATATGACTACTAAATAATTTTGAAAATTTTGCCGCTGATGGTGCTTTGAAAAAACATTTCAAAACTTGGGCGAATATTTTCACCTTCAACTGTAATATGTTTAACGTTAGAATCCGATTGGGTATGAACAAAATCAGGGTCAACAGTAGCCTGAATCACGTATTGAACACCGAATTGATCTTTCACATTAATATTTTGCTTAAGCATAAATAAACCTTTAGTAATGATTATAAGAGAGATCGGCTAGAAATTGGTTAGCCAATATATAATTTAAATATTAAATAACTTTATGATTTAATTTAAATAATTGATTTAAAGATGTATAAAATGTACGACCGTCTAGATTCAGGTCAACTTCGATTCCTGATTGAAGCAGTACTCTTTTACCTACTTCAATTTCCTTAAAACCTTGACGTGTATTTTGCATTTTATTCAAGGGAATCAAAGAAACAATAATTTCTGTACCATTTTTAGATTTTGCAATTAATTCATTAATTTTTAACAATTTGTATCCTATTTTTATACTTCTTCCAATCTAGAAAAAGCTTTTTAACTTTTATTTAAAACAATAAAAAAGCACTGATGCGTGCTTTTTTATTCTACAGACTTATAGCGCAGTAATATTTACAGCATTTGGGCCTTTTTGACCTTGAACTACGCTGAATTCAACTTGCTGACCTTCCATTAAGGTTTTAAAACCTGAACTAGCAATTTCACTGAAATGAGCAAAAACATCTGGACCAGATTCTTGTTGAATAAAACCGAAACCTTTAGTTTCGTTGAACCACTTTACAGTACCTTTAACAATATTTGAGTTTGACATAATAAAACCTACTAATTTTTAATAATCTGAATGACCAGTTGTAACTTTGAAAATAATAAAGAATGGAACTTAAAATCTGGATAAAACGAAGGATTATGAATAAAACGACGATACTTAAGGAAGATTTTTTGCAACAAGACTTTTTTCTAGTTAAGACCAGTATACAGGAAGATTTAAAATAATCAAGTTTTCTTATATATATATTTAATTACTTTATAAATATTATTTTATTATTTACAGAATTTTCATTATATTTTATTTAATTTCAACGACTTGATAAAATAAATCCATATTGCTTCAGTGAGTTAAACTTTTACATTTTAGTGTACTTTCGTTTCCTGCAAACAAAGAAGCAGAGAAATAACAATGTCATCGCTCTGCTTTACTTAATTTTAGACTGCCCTTTCCCTAATAATATTAAAAGGTCACACGCTTATATTCCCGGTATTCCGGTATCCAGAAATTCGCATCTATGGCTTTCTGCAGCACCTCAGAACCAACTTTTGGAGCGACGCCATCCTCAACCGCAGCTTGTGCAACCCTTAGAGCAATAATCTTGGAAATATGCTGAATCTGATCCAGATCTGGCAACAAATTGGCGGTTGGGTCTTGAAGTTTTGGAGAGCATTCTGCTAAGGCATTACTTGATGCCATCAGCATATTATCCGTGACTCGTGTAGCGCCTGAAGCAATCACGCCTAGTCCAATTCCCGGGAAAATATAAGAGTTATTACATTGAGAAATAGTATAAATGTGTTCCTGATAATTAACGGGTGCAAATGGGCTACCTGTAGCAATCAGAGCTTTCCCATTGGTCCATTGAATAATATCGGCTGGAACAGCTTCTACGCGAGAAGTAGGATTCGATAAAGGAAAGATGATCGGATGTTCACAATTTTCAGCCATGGTCGTGATTACTTCTTTACTAAATAATCCCGGCTGTCCAGATACCCCAATCAGTACTGTGGGTTTTGCATATTTGATGACATCCAATAGAGAAATAATCTCTTCGGCATTTCCCCATTCAGCAATATTTTCTGGTTCTTGAGCCAGTTTTCTCTGAAAATTTAATAGGTTTGGCTGATTCTGGGTAATAAGACCAAAGCGATCCACCATAAAGACCCGCTTACGCGCTTCAGCATCAGTCAGGCCTTCCGCCACCATTTTTGCCACAATCTGTTCAGCGATCCCACAACCGGCTGAACCTGCTCCTAGAAAGGCAATGGTCTGATCTTTTAATTGTTTGTTTGACGCATAGGAAGCTGCAATCAGACTGCCTACTGCCACAGCTGCCGTACCCTGAATATCGTCATTGAAGCAACATACTCGATCACGATATTTTTCCAGTAAAGGCATGGCATTGTGCTGGGCAAAATCTTCAAATTGAATCAACGCATCGGGCCATCTTTGCTGAATCGCCTGTATCACCATTTCGACAAACTCATAATATTCATCACCAGTGATACGAGGCTGACGCCATCCCATATAAATCGGATCATTCAACAGCTGCTCGTTGTTCGTGCCTACATCCAAAGTAATTGGCAAGGTATAGGCTGGACTAATGCCACCGCATGCCGTATATAAAGCCAGCTTTCCAATTGGAATACCCATTCCGCCAATGCCCTGATCACCTAAGCCAAGAATGCGCTCACCATCCGTAATCACGATCACTTTGACATTTCTTCGATTCACGTTATGCAGGATATGCTCAATATGATCCCGATCCGGATAGGAAATAAAAACCCCGCGATGACGGCGATAAATCTCGGAAAAATGCTGACATGCTTCTCCTACCGTTGGCGTATAAATGATCGGCATCATTTCGCTTAAGTGATTTTCGATCAGGTGATAGAAAAGCGTCTCGTTGGTGTCCTGGATGTTACGTAGGTAAATATGCTTATTGATTGCATCATTGAATGAGCAGTATTGTTGATACGAACGCTGACTTTGTTCCTCAATCGATTCGATCGCTTGGGGCAAAAGTCCATGTAAATTAAAATGAATACGTTCTTCTACAGAGAAAGCTGAGCCTTTATTCAGCAATGGGAGTTCAAGTAATGCAGTGCCTGCGTAGGGAATATAAAGTGGACGTTTAGGATTCAGAGGTTCAGTTGCCATTTTTAACTCGCACTTTAAGATTCGACATAAATGAAAGCCGAAAAGAACAAAAAATTATCCTACTATCTTAGTCGACTTTCAGCTGTTTCAGTCATTCAGCGAATTAATAATGAAAAATGTTCTATTTAATAAACTGATAACGGCAATAAAATAAGCTCTAAATTTTTATATCCTCTTGTCAGATAAAAGTTTAGATCATACTTTTTTAATTTAGGTTTAAGCCCATTGATTGAGATTAAATATTAGAAATTAAAGCTATATATGCATTCGTTTTTATTTATTCACTTTTTAATAAGAAAATATTTAGGAAATTAGATCAATTAGCTTGTTATCTATCTGCTTTATCTAAAAAATCAGACAATTTTGAACTCAATAAAACTTAGGCAATAAAAAACCCCGATCAATGATCGGGGTTTTCCGTATCTGGCGGAAGCGGTGAGATTCGAACTCACGGAGGGGTATAAGCCCTCGTCGGTTTTCAAGACCGGTGCATTAAACCGCTCTGCCACGCTTCCATGTCCGCAATAATACGGAGCTTTTAGGTGACTGACAAGTGAAAATTACAGTGAATCTCATCAACTGCATATAGTTTCATCAAATCCTTACAATTTTGCTGCCAATTCTGCCCCTTCACGAATTGCACGCTTGGCATCCAGCTCAGCAGCCAGCTTTGCTCCACCAATAATATGGTAATTCGCTAGAGTCTTTTGATCATCTGAAGGCATAACATCTTTGACTGACTCCTGACCAGCACAAACGACGACCGTATCTACACGCAGCAATTGATCATGCCCATCCACTTCAATCCACAAACCTTCATCCGTAATCGATTTGTAGTGCACACCGCGTAACATGCGCACGCCATGTTTTTTTAATTGGGCACGATGAACCCAGCCCGTGGTTTTACCTAAGCCTGCTCCTAAAGCAGTAGTTTTACGCTGTAATAGATAAATTTCACGTACAGGTGGCTCGACTTCTGCTGGCTGCAGTCCGCCTTCACTTACATAATTTGCATGCAGATCTACACCCCATTCCCGTTTCCATTCATCTACAGGTTGCGGTTGTGGCTGATGCGGTGGCTTTAATAAAAATTCTGATACATCAAAACCAATTCCTCCGGCACCAATGACAGCGACACGATCTCCTACTGGTGCGCCGCGCAATACTTCAGCATAAGACAGGACTTGAGGTGCATCACTACCGGTAATTTTCAATTCACGCGGAACAACGCCCGTAGCCACAATGACTTCATCAAAACCTTCGCGTTCCAGTTGTTCCCGATTCACTCGGGTATTTAAACGGACATCTACCCCAGTTTTTTCCAGCTGCACTTTGAAATAGCGAATGGTTTCGTGGAATTCTTCTTTGCCTGGAATCACTTTGGCCAGATTAAATTGCCCCCCCACTTCATTAGTGGCTTCAAATAAAGTCACATCATGACCGCGGCTGGCTGCGACTGTGGCTGCGGATAAACCTGCCACTCCACCACCTACTACGGCGATGCCTTTAGGCTTTTTGGTTTTGACATAGACCAGTTCGGTTTCATAGCCGGCACGTGGATTCACCAGACAGGTAGCGCGTTTATTTTTAAAGGTATGATCCAGGCAGGCCTGATTACAGGCGATACAGGTATTAATTTCATCAACACGATTCGTTGCAGTTTTATTCACCCAGAATGCATCTGCTAATAACGGGCGTGCCATTTGCACCATATCTGCCTGTCCCGATGCCAAAATCGCTTCAGCCGTTTCTGGCATATTGATCCGATTCGATGCAATGACTGGAACAGCAACATGCTTTTTGACTTCTGCGGTGTAATCTACGAATGCAGCACGAGGAACAGAAGTGACAATCGTCGGAATACGCGCTTCATGCCAGCCAATACCGGTATTGAGTAAAGTTATTCCAGCCTTCTCTAATGCTTTAGCGACGGTAATCACTTCCTGCATAGTATTGCCATCATGCACCAGATCTAGCAAGGACAAACGGAAACAGATAATAAATCTTTCACCAATTTCAGCACGAATCGCTTTAACAATTTCCACTGCAAAACGCATGCGGTTTTCAATTTCTCCGCCCCAGCGATCAGTACGCTGATTGACATGACGGCTTAAAAATTGGTTAATCAAATACCCTTCAGAGCCCATGATTTCCACGCCGTCATAACCCGCTTTTTTAGCCAGTTTTGCAGTTTTAACATAGTCCTGAATCGTATCCAGAATCTGGTTTTCAGACATCTGACGTGGTTTAAAAGGTGAAATTGGCGATTTGATCGGACTGGCAGATACCACAAAAGGCTGATAGCCATAACGTCCGGCATGCAAAATCTGCAACAGAATCTTGGCCCCATGCTTATGCACGGCATGCGTAACCAGTCGATGCGGTGCAACATCGCCCAAGGTATTCATGGTTCCGCCAGCAGGCAATAACCAGCCCTGACGATTCGGTGAAATCCCGCCAGTAATCAGGAGACCCACACCACCTTTGGCACGTTCACCAAAATAAGCGGCCAGTTTAGGATAATTATAAAAACGATCTTCCAAGCCCGTATGCATTGATCCCATCACCACACGGTTTTTAATCGTGGTGAAACCCAGATGTAATGGTTTTAAAATATTTGCATAGCGCGTCGTTGTCATAAAATATCCCTGATTCTTATTTGGCTAAAAGCTTAAATCTTATAAATGTACTTTAACTGATTTTCAGGGGCTTTTTATGACTATCAGGTCCGCTTTCTCAGGCACAAATACCAATTGTGATATTCATGCCGTACCTGAGTGATGGATTTATTGCTGCCATTGATTTTTACTGGATTTCCATAACGCAATTACGCCGAGTACTGTACCAATAGGAAAACTGAGCAGCATCAGGATCGCCATAATTCTGGACAAGGTGCGTCCTGAACCATTGCCCTGTTTGACCTTGAGACAGGTCTGAATATTCAAAACAATCAGCACAGCCAAAAGCAGCAACACAATACCCAGACTCAACATGGAAATCGTCGACTGCTGATATTCCAGATATAAAAATGCAACTGTACTAAAAACCAGCAAACCGGCATAGATTCCATGCACAATCGACAGGGTTTCATTTTTGGCAGCCGGTTGCAGATTAGGTAAAGGAGGAATATTCGGGCTCATGAGGGCTATCCTAAAGATGTTTTTTCTTAATGATGTTATTGAATCTTCCCAGATTTTCCTATTTTTTAAGCGTTTGTCAAAAATACGGTAATTTTATGATTATTTAAGCCTATTGAATCAAGATTTTGAAACGAGTTTTTCTTTTCTAAAGCAAACCTAAATAAAATAATGATACAATTGATGCAATATGTGTTTTTTCAGGCCACCACTTCTGGCGTGCCTATTTCATATCATTAGGATGAACAATGTCTGATAATGCAACTATCTTGCAGAATGTCCCAGTAGGCAAAAAAGTTGGTATTGCCTTTTCTGGCGGTCTAGATACTTCTGCAGCTCTTTTGTGGATGAAACAAAAAGGCGCTGAACCTTATGCTTATACAGCAAACTTGGGTCAGCCAGACGAAGACGATTACGATGCTATTCCAAAAAAAGCTGAAGCTTATGGCGCAGTAAAAGCACGTTTGATCGACTGCCGTTTACAGCTTGCATTAGAAGGTATTGCTGCAATTCAATGTGGCGCGTTCCACATTTCTACAGGTGGTGTTCCATACTTCAACACGACTCCTCTTGGCCGTGCAGTGACAGGTACCATGCTGGTAACTGCAATGAAAGAAGATGACGTGAACATCTGGGGTGACGGTTCTACTTATAAAGGTAACGACATCGAGCGTTTCTACCGCTACGGTCTGTTGACCAACCCTAACCTGAAAATCTACAAACCTTGGTTAGACCAGACCTTCATTGACGAGCTAGGCGGCCGTGCAGAAATGTCACAGTTCCTGATCGACAATGGCTTTGACTACAAAATGTCAAAAGAGAAAGCTTACTCAACTGACTCAAACATGTTGGGAGCGACTCACGAAGCCAAAGATCTTGAATACCTGAATGCCGGTATCAAAATCGTTGATCCAATCATGGGCGTTGCATTCTGGAAAGAAGAAGTTGAAATCAAACCTGAAGAAGTATCGATTACTTTTGAAGAAGGTTTCCCTGTTGCAATCAATGGTCAACGTATCGAAGATCCAGTTGAGTTCATTCTTGAAGCGAACCGTATTGGTGGCCGTCATGGTCTAGGTATGTCGGATCAGATCGAAAACCGTATCATCGAAGCGAAATCTCGTGGTATCTACGAAGCTCCGGGTATGGCCCTTCTTCACATCGCTTATGAACGTCTGGTCACGGGTATTCATAACGAAGATACGATCGAACAATACCGTATCAACGGTCTTCGTTTGGGTCGTCTTCTGTACCAAGGTCGCTGGTTCGATTCTCAAGCATTGATGCTTCGTGAAACTGCACAGCGTTGGGTTGCCAAAGCGATCACTGGTACTGTGACTTTAGAACTGCGTCGTGGTAATGACTACACTATCATGAACACTGAATCTCCTAACCTCACTTATGAAGCTGAGCGTTTAACTATGGAGAAAGGTGATTCTATATTCTCTCCAGCGGATCGTATCGGTCAGTTAACTATGCGTAACCTGGACATCACAGATACACGTGCAAAACTGGGCATCTATACAGATTCTGGCTTACTTGCAGTAGGTACAGGTTCTGCAGTACCTCAATTAAAAGACAAAAACAAATAAGTTTGTTTTAACGTCAAAAAAAACCGCTCATCTGAGCGGTTTTTTTATAGATTCGATTCAGGTATTTACACTATTTGGATTTGCAGTGCGGATCGACTGATAATAAATCTGATTCCGTCCTAGCTGTTTGGCCCGATACAACGCCTGATCGGCAATTCCCAATAAGACATCCTTATCAATAAAGTCTTCACCACGATACACAGTGATGCCCAAACTGATGGTGATGTGATCAGCCACACCAGATTTCTCATGCGGAATTTCCAGACGCTCAATCGCATTAAAAATATTAGAAGCCACTGCATAAGCACCATGAGCATCAGTTTCTGGAAGCAGTACCACAAACTCTTCACCACCATAACGGGCCACGAAATCCATATGCCGGATCGCATTTTTAATAGTAAAGGCAATACTGGAAATGACATCGTCCCCTTTTTGATGTCCATAAAAATCGTTATAGTTTTTAAAATGATCCACATCGATAAATAAAATCGCTAAAGCATGCTGATTACGGCGAGAACGTTCAAAAAAGATATCCAGTGTTTCATCGAAAGTTCGTCGATTAGAGATTTTGGTCAGCTCATCATGCTGGCTTAAATGCAACAATTCTGTGGTATGAATCCGCTGAATTTTCTCACTGATTCTAGCCCGCATGGTATATAGAAAAATCATGCGCTCACGGGCAAAAAGCATATAACTAATCACACATCCCAATAGGCTACTGCCGATCAGAATCCGCCCCAAGACCAGTGCATTAAATTCGATCGATAACACGGATAACAGCCAGACCGTACAAAGTGCAGCAAACAACCCCGTGATTAACATCTGTAAAGGTTTTACTCCGGTCAGAATATAACCCAGAATGTAGATAATAGTGATGATCGCCATCGACTGATGTTGCAAGCTTACTGTTTGAATGGACATGGTCAGATAAGAGGTCGAGACTATCATCCAGAACATTAGCAGCATGGAAGCCTGCGGAAAAAAGCGTTTGATTTTAGGTAGACAGGAGAAGAAATAAAAAGCAAGTAAAGCTAGACTACCATTGATCAGCCCCAGCATGCAGCGCACAAAATCTTGCACGAAATATTGTGAATCGATAATCCAGTAGTCGGTCGGAATCATGACCAGCAGAAAAATAAAATAGGTCAGTACACCTGCCCAGACATACTTTTCGACATGTTTACGTGCCCGCTCCAGGTTTTTGCTCCAGAACTCCTGTTCCAGATTCTGAGGGAAAACCGAGCCTACACGCTGACTTTGCCGTGTGATTAATTCTTCTATTTTTTCTTTTTCATCTTGCAATTTTGCTAGATTGTACTTGTATTCCATTGCCAAGTATTTATGTAATTTTTTTATTAATTTTAAAATATCATACTTTTATAAATTAATTTATAGATATCCCTTATTTTGTATATATTTCTCGTTACCATTTTAGGCATAGATGCATTATCATTTGTTTTATTTCTCCGATTGAATTCGCCTTGAATACGATTACCCTTCTCCAGCCAGACGACTGGCATGCCCACCTGCGTGATGGTCACGCTCTGCAACGCACCGTTCCTGATCTAGCTAAACAGTTTTCCCGCGCCATCTGTATGCCGAACCTTGTTCCACCGGTTAAAACTGTGGAAGAAGCATTAAGCTACCGTGAACGTATTATGGCGCATGTTCCTGAAGGTAGCGATTTTGATCCACGCATGGTGCTGTATTTCACAGATAATACCTCTCCAAGTGAAGTCAAAAAGATTAAAGATTCTGAGCATGTCAATGCTATTAAACTTTACCCTGCTGGCGCAACCACCAACTCGGATAGCGGTGTAAGCGACATTCGTAAAGTATATTCAGTCATTGAACAGCTTGAAGAGCATCAGGTGCCTTTATTGCTGCACGGTGAAGTGACGCATAATCATGTCGATATTTTTGACCGTGAAAAACGTTTCCTTGATGAAGTCTTAGCACCGTTACTAAAACAGTTCCCGAAACTGAAACTGGTTCTGGAACACATTACTACCAGCGAGGCAGCTAATTTCGTACTGGAACAGGATCGTAATGTGGCTGCGACTATTACCCCACAGCATTTACTGTTTAACCGTAATGATATGCTGGTTGGTGGGATCAAGCCGCACTTCTATTGTCTGCCAATTTTAAAACGTCAGACGCATCAGCAAACGTTGCTTGAAGTGGCAACGAGCGGTAATCCTAAATTTTTCTTAGGCACCGACAGTGCACCGCACTCAAAAAATGCCAAAGAAAATGCGTGTGGCTGCGCAGGATGCTATAGTGCTCCGACTGCAATTGAGTTATATGCTCAGGCCTTTGATCAAGTAGGTAAAATCGACCGCCTAGAAGGTTTTGCCAGCCACTTTGGTGCAGATTTCTACGGCCTCCCACGTAATACCAAAACCATTACGCTGGTCAAAGAAGATCAAGTTATTCCTGAAAGTCTAGACTACTTGGATGGTGAACAAATCGTTCCGCTATATGCAGGAAAAACCATTCAATGGAGAAAAATGTGACAAATGAAACTCTTCCAGTCATTGGTCAGCGTTTCCGTGGATTTTTGCCTGTTGTTGTCGATGTTGAAACAGCAGGCTTTAATGCACAGACTGATGCCTTGTTAGAAATTGCGGCCATTCCTATTGTTTATAATGAAGATGGCCAGTTTGTGCCCGGTGAAGCTTACCACGCACATATCAATCCTTTCGAAGGTGCCAACCTGGATCGCCGCTCTTTGGAATTTATCGGGATTGACCCGTCAAATCCGATGCGGATCGCAATGGCTGAAGATGAAAAAACCGCGTTAAAACGTATTTTTAAATCGGTCAATGAAGTGCGTCGTCAGCAAAATTGTACGCATGCCGTTTTGGTCGGTCACAATGCGCATTTTGATTTGGGCTTTGTACAGGCAGCAATTGCCCGTACCGGAACCAAAAACCAGAATCCGTTTCACAGTTTTTCTGTGTTTGATACCGTGACTTTAAGTGCGGTGATGTTTGGTCAAACGGTTCTGGCTAAATCTTGTATTCAGGCCGGTATTGAGTTTGATGGCAAAGAAGCACACTCTGCGTTATACGATACGCAAAAGACTGCGGAACTGTTTTGCTATATTTTAAACAAACTCGCACCTCACCTGCTTGACACTTTGGTGGCGGATCAATAAGATACCGCCATCTTCTAAACGTCCCTATCGTCTAGAGGCCTAGGACATCGCCCTTTCACGGCGGTAACCGGGGTTCGAATCCCCGTAGGGACGCCATCTTATTTATCCCCTTCTTCTTTCATTTTTTCCAAGAAAACTCTTTTTCTTATTATTGCTTTCAATACTATTGTTATAAATTTCGCATGACTGAGTTTGGTGCCCTTTCTCGTTTGCTTAGGCTATAATCAAGTTGATGTTAGGTTTTGATCAATTTTCCCATGCTAAAGAAAATCCTGCTTGTTTTACTTATTCTGGCACCTTCAGCGCTTTATATTTATGTGATCAGTCGCGATGATAAAACTGCTGAGAACCGAGCAGAAACTACGCCTGCTGAAAAAACACCGACTGAGCAATACCAGACTCCCGATCACTAGTTTTTAAGAGGCTTTGCAAATATTTATTTTTTAAATTAAAAGAAGAACTTTATGAGGAAATTCCAATTTATGTGATATTTCACATAATTAAAACTAAAATACTTTTTTTAAATCTCTCCTTTTAATTGAGCTATGCAATCTCCCTCTCCACCTTCACAGCATTCGTCTGTTGAGGGTCAAACTCCGTCGTTAAAACGTGCCATGGGCACACGTCATCTGATCATGCTTTCCCTTGGTGGCGCTATTGGTACCGGCCTGTTTATGGGTTCCGGTGAAGTGATTTCACAAGCTGGACCTTTGGGCGCAGTACTGGCCTATATTATTGGTGGCTTGATCGCCTATATGGTAATGCTCTGCCTCGGTGAACTGGCCGTACATTTACCCGTGTCTGGTTCTTTTGGTGCCTTTGCAACCCATTATATTGGGCCGGGTACAGGCTATATGGTGTCCTGGATGTACTGGCTCGGCTGGTCAGCCACCTTGGGTACCGAATTTACTGCCGCTGCGATTCTGATGCAGGAATGGTTTCCCCAAACTTCGATCTGGTTATGGACATTGATCTTTGCTGCAGGTGTACTGCTCTCCAATTTAAGCTCAACCCGTACCTTTGCTGAATCAGAATTCTGGCTGTCACTGGTTAAAGTTGCGACTGTACTGATTTTCATTATTCTGGGCTTTGGCTGTATCTTTGGCTTTATTCCATTCCAAGGTTATGAATCCGCACCGCTGTTCAGCAATCTGACTGAACATGGCTGGCTGCCAAATGGTTTAATTCCGTTATTCACCACATTACTAATCGTGAATTTTGCCTTTAACGGTACCGAGATGATCGGGATCGCTGCCGGTGAAACCGAAAATCCTGAGAAAAATGTACCGAAAGCGATTCATGCTGCGGTATGGCGTCTGATGATTTTCTTTGTTGGCACCATCATTGTGATCAGCTCGTTACTGACTTATACCGATGCAGGTCTACAGGTCGGTGGTCATGGGGGCTTAAGCAGCAGTCCGTTTGTATCCGTGTTTACCCAGATGGGTATTCCTTATGCCGAAGATTTCATTCGTTTCGTAATTATCACTGCGCTGCTCTCTACTGCAAACTCTGGACTCTATGCAGCTTCACGTATGATGTGGGCATTGTCTTCACAAAACCAGTTACCGCGACTATTTGCCAAAGTCAGCAAATCCGGCGTGCCTTATGTAGCAGTTTGGGTCACCATGATTGGCGGCTTGCCTGGTCTGCTCTCTGAACAATTTGGTGCAGATGTCATCTTTAAAAACCTGATGGGCGTGGCCGCTTTTACCATGGTGATTGTCTGGATGAGTATCTGCTGGAGCCAGTTTAATTTCCGTCGCCAATGGCTGAAGTCTGGTCATAGCGTCTCTGAACTAAAATTCCGTACACCTTGGTTCCCCTTAGTTCCCACTCTAGGTTTTGTAACTTGTACTGCAACCGGTCTGAGTATGGCAGCTGACCCTGAAATGCTCTCTGGTTTTATTGGCTGTTTATTGTTTATGGCAGCATGTTATGCAAGTTATTACTGGCTTTATCATCAAAAAGCTTAAGTTCTAAACTTTTGAACTGAAATAATTTCTTTAATAAACCCAATTCCGATTGGGTTTATTTTTTCATATCAGGTAAATCCGTTCAGAAAATAATATCTTAATAAAATAAAGTTTTTGTTTTGCCTAATGTTTAAACTGTTAAATACATTTTAGTAAAAACTCTTTTGACAAAGTCCGGCTTAGTCCTTAATATAGCCATCACCTCGCAACGTCCCTATCGTCTAGAGGCCTAGGACATCGCCCTTTCACGGCGGTAACCGGGGTTCGAATCCCCGTAGGGACGCCATTATCTGATCGCTCACGATCAAGTCTTATACATAATCCATATTAATACGTTGCAGATTTGTAGTTTTTCACTACAATAACCCGCTTCATTCTTTTATTTTTTGACTCCTATGCACTCATCTCCGAATGATGCTACGCATCAGGGCAATTCTGCGCCTTTAAAACGCGCTATGAGTACTCGACATCTGGTCATGATTTCGCTTGGTGGCGCAATCGGAACAGGCCTATTTCTAGGTTCGGGTGAAGTCATTGCACAAACGGGGCCTGTAGGTGCCATTCTTGCTTATCTCCTTGGCGGGATCATCGCTTACATGGTTATGCTATGTCTGGGTGAACTTGCCGTTCATATGCCCGAATCTGGCTCATTTGGCGCCTATGCCAAACGCTATATTGGACCGGGGACTGGCTACACCATTACCTGGCTATACTGGCTGACCTGGTCAGTGACCTTGGGAACTGAATTTACCGCTGCAGCTTTATTAATGCAGGAATGGTTCCCGGATAGCTCTATGTGGATGTGGACACTGATTTTTGGTGCTTTCGTATTCGCACTGAATATGATTTCTACCCGCTGGTTTGCAGAGTCCGAGTTCTGGCTGGCACTGGTGAAAGTCGTTACTGTCGTGACCTTTATCCTGCTTGGCCTACTCGCTATTTTTGGTGTAGTAAGCTACCAAGGACAGGAAACTGCTCCGCTATTCAGTAACCTGACAGCTCAAGGCTGGTTCCCAGAAGGTCTGTTCCCAATCTTCACCACCATGCTGATTGTAAACTTTGCATTCTCTGGCACAGAACTGATTGGTGTGGCTGCGGGTGAAACCAAAGATCCTGCCAAAAATGTACCGAAAGCGATTAATACTGCAATTTTCCGCTTACTGATTTTCTTTGTAGGTACGATTATTGTGGTGACTTCCCTTCTTCCGCATCAGGAAGCAGGTCTGGCAGCTGAAGGTGTCAGTAGCAGTCCATTCGTGACAGTATTCCAGCATATCGGTATTCCTTATGCCGAAGATATTATCCGCTTTGTGATTATCACAGCATTACTATCTGCTGCTAACTCAGGTCTATTTGCTGCATCCCGTATGATGTGGTCATTGTCTTACAGCAAACAGTTACCAGCGGTATTTTCCCGCTTAAATGCGCGTGGTGTACCTTATATTGCAGTCATTGTCACCATGATTGGCGGTATGCCTGGCTTGTTGTCTGAACAGTTCGCACCGGAAACCATCTTCACTAACTTGCTAGGTATTGCAGCATTTACCATGGTAGTGGTCTGGATGAGCATCTGTCTGAGCATGTTCAACTTCCGCCGCGAATGGTACAAACAGGGTAAAACAGCAAAGGATCTTGATTTTGCTGCGCCATTGTTCCCGATCGTACCGATTCTGGGTTTTCTGTTCTGTCTGATTACCTGTATCAGTATGGTATTTGATCCGAGCATGCGTATCAGTTTCTTTGGCTGCTTGCTGTTTATCGCACTGTGCTATGCAAGCTACTATAAGTTTTATCACAAAAATGCTTAAACATTAAAATGACTAAAAGAGCAGCTTCGGCTGCTCTTTTTTATTTATACTGAAAATGTTCTAGGCAGCCAGCGTGGTGTGTCGATGAAAATTATTTATATTCATGGCATGAATAAGCAGAAATTTAGCTCTGCGTCCCTGCGTCAACGTTGGCTGAGTTTGCTAAAACATGGTCTGGAACAGTCGCATCAACAAACACGTTTTGCCTACCTCAAACGGCATATCCGTATCCCTTTTTATGGCGACTTACTGTCACGTCATCATTTACATAATGTGCTAAATGCCAGCACCTTAATGCCGCAAGACTGGCCTCGCTTTCCTTTCCAGTCTCCAATTAAATCCCAGCCACCACCCCATCTCAATCAATATTCACCTGAAATTTGTGAAATTCCCGAGCTAAAGGTTGAGGATGCCATGACCTTTAACCAGAAGCTGAAGTTTATTAGTATATTAAGCCGGAATACTCTATTACGGGATTTTGTGATTTTACTGAATCATTTCCCTCGCCTGCATGATACGCTGATCAAAAAATTTCTGATCGAAACCTATTCTTATCTAGCGAATTCCACATTCATGCAGCAGGTACATCAGCGAATTGGTCAACAACTGCATGGCGATAAACCCTGTATCCTGATGGCTCATTCTTTAGGAAGTGTGATTGCCTATCATTATCTGCTTCTGCACCCGGAACTGAATGTACAGCGTTTTATCAGCATGGGATCACCAATGGCTTTCCGGGTCATTCAGGAACATTTGCCACAGCCTGTTCATCGGCCAAAAGCTATTAAAGGTGACTGGATTAATTTTTATTGCAGTGATGACTTTTTAACTGCCTTTCCATTATCAGAACCGCCTTTTCAGTTTCAGCCGGCAATTATCAATCGGGAGATTCGTACTTCAATTTATCATCCGCATGATATTGATGGCTATGTCCAGCATCCGGAAGTCATCGAAGCCCTGCTAGAATTACTCTAAAAAGCATCTTAATTTACAGATTTAATTTTACTATTTCCTTTGCATTATTTTTCTGCTGAGTAAAATTCTTTATTCATACCTACTCATTTTGTGGTTTATTTATGACTCTTTTATAAATATACATATGTCTGTTAATTATTGTTTTATCAAAGATAATTTACACATTAACACCACAAAAAGCGCTGCTTTTGCTACGTTAATATTTTCTATACTGTAAATATAATTCTATCGAACTCAGTGGGGTGTCGATGAAAGTTATTTTTATTCATGGAATGAATCAGCAACATCATAGCGCTGCCTCCATCCGGCAGCGCTGGCTACATATACTTCAAAAAGGGATGCGTAAACATCAACAAGATGCCAGATTTAGTTATTTAAAACGTCACATTCGTATTCCATTTTATGGCGATCTGCTTTCACGTTATAACGTCCGCAATATTCTAGAAGCTGGCACCCTGATGCCCCAGGAATGGCCTAGCTTTCCTTTTCGCAAGCCTACTCAACCTCAGCTTCCCGCCCCTGTTCCACGTCCTGGTTGGCGTAGGCCCACAATTACCGATTTCGCCCAACCCAGTTCAAGTGACACCATGGATTTCAGGCAGAAATTCAATTATTTTACCGCCCTCGGCAGGAATGTGGCGCTTCGGGATTTTGCCTTATTACTCAATTATTTTCCCACTCTGCATCGCACTCTGTTGCAGAGATTTCTGATTGAAACTTATCTTTATCTCGATAACCCTGATTTCATGAGGAAAGTGCATGAACGGATTGCCCGACAACTGAGTGGTCGCAAACCCTGCATTGTCATTGCCCATTCTTTAGGAAGTGTGATTGCCTATAATCATCTTATCCAGCACCCTGAACTGAATGTACAGCGTTTTATTACTTTAGGTTCACCATTAGCCTTTCAGGTGATTCAATCCAGCTTGGCACAGCCGGTGGTACGACCTAAGGCAATTAAAGGCGACTGGATCAATTTCTACTCAACGGATGATTATCTCACCGCCATTCCGCTTACCGAACCGCCATTCAAGTTTGAACCTGAAATCATCAATCATGGCATTCGTACGCATATTCACCGTCCACATGATATTACTGGCTATTTACTGCATCCGCAGGTTGTTGAAGCCATTCTGGAATTGCTTAAAAATCCGGCCTAAATCCTGCATTTTTCAAGTATTCTGCTAATATTGTTTTAAATTTATGCACTCAAAAGAAAATTTCCAAAAAACTCTGGAAAAGCGTTTGACACCCCCCTGTTTTCACCCTAATATACGCCCACCTCTGAAACGTCCCTATCGTCTAGAGGCCTAGGACATCGCCCTTTCACGGCGGTAACCGGGGTTCGAATCCCCGTAGGGACGCCAATTTCAGAAGTAATATTTTATTAAGTCCCTATCGTCTAGAGGCCTAGGACATCGCCCTTTCACGGCGGTAACCGGGGTTCGAATCCCCGTAGGGACGCCATTACTTTAGATCAAAAGTTCTGGTTTAAAATATCACTTCTACATTGTCCCTATCGTCTAGAGGCCTAGGACATCGCCCTTTCACGGCGGTAACCGGGGTTCGAATCCCCGTAGGGACGCCATATTCGAGATGGTTAATTTAATTAACTTCTCATAAAAAAGCCCAAGCATGATGACTTGGGCTTTTTTATTATTTGTTTTTTTGCTTGTTCCTTCATTCCTGTTTTTAACCTTTGATCAAATTGTCTCGATTGCAATTTTATTTGTTTATAAATAATTCATTCAAAAACCTTATTCTTTTACATTTCTCTTCAACTCGTTATCCATTCATTTTCATTTACAGCAATCGCACTATAAATCCGAACAAAAAATTAACACCGGTGGTATAAGCATGCCGTTAAGGTAGAAAGCATAATATATCTGCAAGGATCAGATTATGTTCGTCAGTACAAAGTTAAGTTCGCCTGAATCATCTATTAAAAATCATAATCATCAATTTAATAACTTTAAAGATTGGGTCAACTTCTTTCAAGATCAACAGATTTCGACGGCAGTAAAGACCGAACAGGCTGAGAACTATTTAAGAGATTTAATCCAGCAAGTTGATGTGGCTGGGCTGGAATGGCTGGATCAACCCAGACATGTAGAGCAACATTTTCTGGAACAGCACCACCAAACCTGCGCAATCTTCCAGTCTTATGTAGAGCGGCGTAGACAGCAGCAAGGACGTGAATACTTCCCGACTGTGTCACATGCATTTGAGTTCCTGGCCAAAGTCGCACCTGTAAAACTGGTAGACGGCTCATGGCTGTATTCAACTGTGCAAAACTGGAATCGTCCGGAAACCAAAGACCTGATTTATATCTATCTGGAAGAACTAGGCATGGGTCATACCCGTGCCAATCATGTCACCATGTATCAGGATTTGCTGAATCATTATGAGCTGAACAGCTATGCTGAGCAACTGGATGCCAGCTATTATGAACACGCAGCCGTGCAGCTGGCTTTGGCCTATGCGCCGCCAGAATATCTGCCGTTAGTAATTGGTTTCAATCTGGGTTATGAGCAGCTGCCCTTACACCTGTTAATTACCAATTATGAGCTGTCTGAACTCGGTATTGATCCACATTACTTCAATGTACACATTACCATTGATAATGCTCACAACGGTCATGCACAAAAATCTCTGCAAGCCTATTTAGATCAGTATGCACTCGCTGAAGATCCTGCCCAGTATCTAGACCTGATTAAAAAAGGTTATGTGCTGAATGACATTGGTAAAAGTTCTACCCAGATCATCAAGCAACTGGATACTGAAAAATTGGCTTTGAAAGTATTTCAGAACAAAGCGCTGATTGGACAATATATCCATAACCAGAAATGCCAGTTTAGTGGCAAGACCATTAATGAGTGGTTATCCGATCCGGCACAGATTGCAGACTTCTTGAAAGTCATGATTGAAAAAGGCTGGATTGTAAAAGATGCACCTGTAGAACAAAGCCGGTTCTGGAAAATGATTGATGATCCAGATGGCAAAATGTTTGGTGTATTTAATGCGACTGAAAAACAGATTATTAAAGACTGGATTCAAGGTGAGACTTTTGCCGCTCGTCTGTCATCACGTAGCAGATCTCAAGTTCATAACCAGATGGAACCGGTATTGAACCGTATTGACCAGCAACAGATCCATCAGCTGAAAAGCCGTCTGAATCGCTGCGCTGCTGCCGAACAAAAGATTGATTTATTGATTCCTTACGTGGCACCGCATATGCATCATCAGGAAGTGGGCTTGTGGGCAACACGTCAGCTTTCTCAGTTGCTCTTCCCTTTTCAGACTCAAGCCATGACTTATTCTTAAAAAGGTCATTCATAAAAAAAACAGGGTATTTTATATGCCCTGTTTTTGCTTCAATGCATTATACAAATTAAGCCGATTTACGTGAATTGATCTGACCTTTAATCACAGCTTTCACATTACCTTTTACGTAATTTAAAAATACCTTTAAAGGTGACAGTTTTGGATTTGGTCGATTACCTTTGGCAATTTCTTTAAATTGCGCAGCATACCAGATGATTTCCATAATCGCCATTTTATCGATCATTGGAATACCGGTTTTAATTTTTTCGACTGTATAACGTACATCCTGCCCAGCCACCAGACGGTTGCCCAGATCAGGCTCGACCGCAAATGGACGTGCAATACCGACAAAATCACATGCGCTACTATCAAGGGCTGCATTCATACCCACTGCGGTACGGAAGCCACCCGTCACCATCAAATGGCAATTTACTTCCTGACGGATCTTTTCGGCAAAGTCGAGGAAATAGGCTTCGCGGGCAACCGTTGATGCTTTACGTTTCTCTGCTTTTACTCCGGCCATTGCAGGTGCTTCATAGGTTCCGCCAGAAACTTCAATCATATCGATCCCGGCTGCATCCATCGCCTTAAAAACATAAATAACGTCTTCTTCACTAATGCCACCGCGCTGAAAGTCTGCCGAGTTTAATTTCACTGAAATGATAAAATTCTCTGAAGTTGCTGCACGTACCGCCTTATAGGCTTCTAGCAAAAATCGGCTGCGGTTTTCAATACTGCCACCCCACTGGTCTTGACGTTTATTGGTCAGGGGCGATAAAAACTGGCTAATTAGATAACCATGTGCACCATGTAACTGCACGCCTTCAAATCCCGCCTTTTCACAAATGGCAGCTGAAGTCGCAAAGCGCTGGATAATATCTAAAATTTCATCTTCACGCAGTTCACGTGGCGTACCGAAACTCATCGCCAATGCTGGACTAAAAGGTACAGCTGAAGGTGCTACGGTTTCTTTATTCAAGCCTTTTGGGCACTGACGTCCAGGATGAGATAACTGTACCAGTTGCACCATGCCATGACGTTTGCCGACATTCGCCCAAGCTTTTAACTTTTCCAGGTCACGTTCAGTTTCTACTACCACTACACCGGGTTCATTCTTGGCACGAAAATCCACCATGACATTACCCGTAATCGCACAGCCTAAACCACCTTTGGCCCAAGCTTCATATAACTTTAAATGGGCCTGATTGGGTTGGCCTGCATCATTGGCCAACGCCTCACTCATGGCACCTTTAATGATACGGTTTTTAAACTGGGTATTACGGATCTGGATGGAATCGGCCAATTGTGTCATGTACTTTCCTGAAATGTTTATCTTATTTTGTATGTGTTATAACCTAACTTGCCATAATTGACAATTCATATTGTCAAATGGATACAAATTTTATTTGTAGATATTAAATCAGTCTTAAAAAATCATTTTAAATTTTGGGATCGAAAGCATCCCGGATGGCTTCACCGATATAGATGAGTAAAGACAAGACAATGGCTAAAGTCAGAAACCCGGATAAAGCCAACCACGGCGCATTGAGATTATTTTTACCCTGCAGTAATAATTCACCTAGAGAAGCGGTTTCGGGTGGCAAACCATAACCTAAAAAGTCCAGTGCAGTTAGTGCGCTGATGTTGGCAGTCAGCATAAAAGGTAGTTGTGACAGGCTGGAACCCATCACATTGGGTAAAATATGCCTGAACATGATCCGGCCATGCCCTGCACCAATACTTTTCGCTGCCCAGACATATTCCAGATTTCTGGCCCGTAAAAATTCAGCGCGCACCATCGACACCAGTGTTGTCCAGCCAAAAAATAGCATGATCACAAATAGCCAGTAAATATTCGGACTAAACACACTGACCAGAATCATGACCATAAACAGCATCGGCAGGCTGCTCCAGACCTCAAGTGCACGTTGCCCGATCAGGTCAATCCAGCCACCATAATAGCCTTGAACTGCACCGACCAGCACACCTAATCCTGCCGACAGCAAAGTCAGTGCAAAGCCAAACAGCAAGGAAATACGCAAGCCATATAGAATCCGTGCCAGCACATCCCGTCCCTGATCATCTGTTCCTAGCCAATTTTGCCTGCTTGGAGGTGAAGGTACTGGAATATCGAGTGCCAAATTGGGTGTGTCATAGCCGAAGCGGATCACCGGCCAGATTGCCCAGCCTTTGGCATTAATCAGCTGCTGTACCGCAGGATCCTGATACTCGGCTTCAGTTTCAAAGACACCCCCAAAAGTCGTTTCAGGATATGACTTTATTACTGGCAGATAATAGGAGTCCTCATACTTGATCAGTAAAGGCTTATCGTTAGCGATCAGCTCAGCACCAAGTGACAAGATAAAAATAATGACAAAGGCAATGCAGCAGGCAAATCCGGTTTTATTATTTTTAAAACGTTGCAGGCTGGCGCGTAGCATTGGTGACATTATTTTGACCCTCGTGAATCAAAATGAATCCGGGGATCAATCACCCGATACAGCACATCACTGATCAAACGCAACACTAAACCCAATAAGGTAAAAATAAACAAGGTTCCAAAAATGACCGGATAATCCCGCTGCAGAATCGCTTCAAATCCCAGCATGCCCAAACCATCCAGATTAAAGATGATTTCAATAAACAGGTTCCCGACAAATAAAATACCGAGCAAAGCTTCTGGCAATCCAGCGATCAACACCAGCACTGCATTGCGCAGTACATGCCGATAGAGTACTGCCCTTTCCTGTAGTCCCTTCGCTTTTGCTGCCAGCACATAGTGTTTACTGAGTTCTTCCATAAAGGAAAATTTCACTAGATAAGTCAGCCGTGCAAAACCACCGAGTACCATAGCCAGCAATGGCAAAGCCATATGCCAGAAATAATCCTGAATTTTTCCAAAGAAAGATAATTCATCAAAATTTTCCGAGCTTAAGCCTTGTAAAGGAAACCATTGCAGATAGGAACCACCTGCAAAAAATACAATCAGCAAAATGGCAAAGATAAAGGCTGGAATGGCATAGCCCACAGCCAGCAGCAAAGACGTCGTTTGATCAAACAGGCTGCCATGCTTTTTGGCTTTCTGGATGCCAAGAGGAATAGAAACCAGATAGATCAGCAAGGTACTCCAGAAACCTAAAGACAGTGAAACTGGCAATTTTTCCCAGATCAGTTCAGTCACAGCTTGGCCTTTAAAAAAACTCTGGCCTAAATCAAATTGGGCATAGCTTTTCAACATTTCCCAGAACCGTAGATGAACCGGTTGATCAAATCCATACTGAATCTTGATCTGCTCCAGCATTTCGGGCGTCAGGCCTTGCTGTCCCTGATACTGCAAGCCACCAATCGCCAAATTATTCGCATGCTGTGACTGATAGATAGCCTGTTCCACTGGACCACCCGGTGCAAGCTGAATCACCACAAAATTGATCAGTAAAACCATCAATAATGTCGGAATCATAAGAAGCAAACGTTTGACGATATAAGTGCTCATGGCACTCCCCAAAGCTGAAAACCTAGCGATATTTTAAGTACGGTGCCACTTGTCTGGCTTTAGCTGTATCCACCCACCAGTAATCAATACCCGCAGAAAGCTTGGGCTTGATCTTGGGCTGCCGATACATATTCCAGTAAGCATACCAGTATTCACCCGTACCATAGGTCGGAATATGATAATAACCGGCTCGCAATAAACGATCTAAAGCTCGGGTACTATAAATCAGCTGCTCCCGGCTTTGTGCCTGAACCACCTGATCAATTACCCGATCAATCACCGGATTTTGAATACCGGCATAATTATAATTGCCAGGCTGACGTGCCGCCTCACTGCCCCAAAACTGTTTCTGTTCCTGCCCCGGTGTCAGCGATTGCGGCATGGTATCCATAATCATATCAAACTGATAATTTCTTAGTCGCTCATAATACTGAGCCGTTTCCACCATCCGAATGTGAGCCTGAATTCCTAAACGTTTCAAATGCCGTAGATAAGGCATCAGATGACGCTGCTGTTCAGCCTGATGCAACAGAAATTCAATCTGTACAGGTTGACCTTGAGCAGTCACCAGTTTCCCCTGCTGATAACGGTAACCGGCATTCAATAAAATTTGTCGCGCCTGTAATAAATTTTTGCGGTTAAACCCGGAGGCATCTGATTGCGGATAATGCCAATCCTGTAATACCGCCTGACGTTGCACCGGATGCAATTTTGATAAATTTGGCTGTAATATTTCCAGCTCCTGAGCACTCGGCTTGCTTGTAGATGCCAGTTCACTATTACTAAAAAAGCTGTTCAGACGCTGATATTCTCCATGAAACAAGGCTTTATTTAGCCATTCAAAATCATAGGCCAGAGTTAAAGCTTGCCGGAAGCGAATATCAGCAAAGGGCTGACGTCGCGTATTAAAAATCAGGCTTTGTGTAGGAATCGGATTGTGATGCTGAAAACGATAGGTTTTGATTTGGCCTTGCTGTACCGCAGGAAACCGATAATCACTTACCCAGCGGTTGACCTGTTTTTCTTCATGCAGCGTAAACTGGCCAGATTTAAATGCCTCAAACTTGATTTCCGGACTACGGTAATAGCGATACTGTATGCGATCAAAATTATAACGGCCGCGATTGACCAGGAGGTCTTTACCCCAATAATGCGGATTACGTTTATAGGAAATACTGCGTCCTGCATCAATACGTTCAATCACATAGGGCCCAGAACCCAAGATCGGTTTCAGGTTAATGTCCTTGAAGTTGCGCTTTTGCCACTCCTGCTGAGAATAGATCGGCATTTGCGTCACAATCATCGCCATTTCCGGATTATGGCGAGATTTAAAACTAATCTTAACTTTTGAAGGTGACAGGACTTCGGTTTTTTTAATATCTGCCAGATACATCTGCAAGCCGAAATTAGACTGGGTCTGGTACAGATCAAAACTGTATTTCACATCCTTAGCCGTCACTGGCTGACCATTACTGAATCTGGCTTTAGGATTTAAATGGAAAATAATATAAGCGGTCTGCTTTGGGTCAAAACTGACTTTCTCCGCCAGCAAAGGATAATAGACGCCGGGTTCATCCAGGGATTTTGACATGAGGCTGTCAAAAATATAATTAATCCCTTCAGTGACATTCCCCTTACCATTCATGCTGTTCAGATTATCAAAACTGCCATCAGCTGCCTGAATAAGAATACCGCCTTTGGGCGCTTGCGGATTGGCATAAGGCAGAGATTTAGCCTGTGCATATTTGGGTACACTATGCAGTGCAATATAAGGCGTCGTAATGACTGCTGCCCCGCTGGAACTGATGATCCAGGGGGCAGCAAGAATCCATAAGATATGGACGGGATTAAACAATTTCACGATCCAGAAATTAGTTTGGAACCTTAATCACATCACCAATACGCAATTGAGTATTGGGTTTCAGTTCATTCATTTCTGCCAGTTCATTGGTTGCCATACCATAACGGGATGCCAGGCCGATCAAGGTATCGCCACGCTTCACCTTGTATTCAGTGACAAGTTTTGGAAGCTGAAGCGTTTGGCCCACACGTAAACCGGCACGTGGACTAAGATTGTTCAGGCTCGCCAGATCAGTAACGGGTACTCCTACACGATTGGCAATCGCAATCAGAGATTCCCCGGATTTTACCGTATAGGATTCTGTCGCCTTAGAAGATGCAGATTTTGTTGCGACTTTCACTACCGGCTCTTTTTTGGCGATCTGAATATCTTCATTAATTTTTAAACGCTGTCCAATCCGCACATTGCTATTGGTATTCAAACCATTCAAGTCTGCCAGATAACGTAATTGCAGATGATATTGGCGGGCAATCGAGCTTAAGGTTTCACCAGATTTCACGATGTGAGTATCTGATTTAACATTCTTTTCCTGAGTCTCGGTGACCACTTCCTGCACAGGTTCAGGACTGCCAGATAATTTCAGATGCTGACCCACACGCAGATTGGCACTACGAGAAATATTGTTCAGGTTGGCAATTTGATCCATCGACAGATTATATTTTGCTGCAATCCCAGTCAGCGTATCACCCGATTGAACCGTATAACTGTCAGGAACCTGACTACCAGCTGGAATCTTGATGGTTTGACCAATGCGTAAGCCGCTGTTTGCAGACAGGCCATTTAACGCAGCCAGTTCAGATACCGTCAATTTACTTTGATTGGCAATGCTGTACAGGGTTTCACCACGTTTGACCTGATAGTTTTCTGTTGGCGTATGATCAACCTTAACGTTCTCAAACTTCTGTTCGACTTTTTCGGTTTTCTTACTGCTCGCAGTCAGTTCTTCAACTTCATTAAGAGGAACATTAATCTTCTGTCCGACCATCAAACTGCTACCCGCAGTTAAACCCGGAGTTAGTGCAGCAAGTTCTGCATTCGACAATGCGTAGCGATCTGCAATCAATTTCAGATACTCACCACGTTTAACGGTATAGGACTTTGTTTGAACTTTGGCAGTTTCGGCTTTTTTACTGTCTTCAGCTTTCGCTTTGCTGGCACTTTCTTTCAGGGAAAGCTTTTGCCCAACAAATAAACCGCTGGTCGTACTCAGATCATTATAATCAGCCAACTGTTTAACGCTCAGGCCGAACTGGCTGGCAACGCTGGTCAAAGAATCATTGGCCTGAACCACATAGCTTTCCGGTTTCTCTTTAGCTTTCGGTGCTTCCTGCACGGGCTTGGCATCATAGAGATAAATTGTGGTGCCCACATATAATGTAGAGTTTGGATCAATCTGGTTCCATTTCGCGACATCACGCCAGTTCACGCCATTTTTGGCTGCAATCAATGCCAGGTTATCACCCGGTAAAACCTTATAGGTACTGCGCTTACCTTTCGGTGCCACAACCACGACTTCTGAATCAGTTTTTACATAGTTTTTGCCCTGATTGAGTCGAGCTTCAACTGAATCTGCACTGGTGTTTACAGCGACTTCTTTCGGATACGAGAATCCTTTGGTCAGCTCCTTACCCTGCTGCTCGGCAATAGACTGACTGGTCTGAATTGCAGTCAGTTTGATCTTGCCATCATAAGGGTCAACAATTTCTGTGCCTGCAGGTGCCAGTGCTTTCAGCTCTTCAATGACCTGTGCCTGTTCAGCCGCAGTCGCTACAGGTTGTAAAAGCTCATCCACAGTTTTATTAATTTCTTCTGCTGACACCACTTTCTGGATTTGCTGACGTTCAGCTGCGGTAATTGGTGGCTCGACCTGGATAGGCTTCACCGAAGCAACTGGCGTCACAGCAACCGGAATACGTGGCGCGCTTGGAATAGGCAATTCACTTTTTGCAGCAAATTCAGCAAGTGCTTCGGAACCACGTGGCGTGCTGACCCGTTTGGTGGTTTGTGCAGCTAAATTTGGTGTCGTCGTGGTTGACACTGCTGCTGGTACAGTCGTGGCTGGTTTAGGTGTTGCAGTCGCAGTTGGAGCTTTAGTTGCTGTTGCAGTCTTAGCAGTCGTAGTGGCAAGCACCGGTGGTGTCTGCTTGGCAGGTACGATGGTGGTACTGGTTGATGCTGCTACAGCTGGCTTTGGAGCTACTGTAGTGGTCGTTTTAGGCGAGTTACTGACAGTACCTGCCCATAAGCCGCTTGAGCTCGACTGCAGTTTTTTCAGTTTTTCATCAATCGATGGACTTAAGTCAGCCGGAATCAAAATACGGCGTGGACTTTCAGGATCAATACGGTCACCACGATGTCCCGGGTTAAGCTGATACAGTTCAGCACGGCTTAAACCCGTAATCGATGCAATCTCATTTAAATTGGCTGCACCCACAGTCACTTCACGAAAGTGAGGACGGTTGGCAATCGGTGGCAAACTCACGCCATAAGTACCCGGATTTTTCACAATCTGTGCAACTGCCAGGAAGCGCGGTACATAGTTCATGGTTTCCTGAGGCAGTTTCAAGGACCAGTAATCGGTAGGCAAGCCTGCAGCCTTATTACGGTTAATCGCCTGCTGGATACGGCCTGGACCGGCATTATAAGAGGCCAAAGCCAATTCCCACGAACCAAACTGGTTATATAAGCTACCCAAGAATTCATAAGCCGCACGGGTCGATTCCACCACATCACGACGGCCATCGTAAAGTGAGGTTTGTTTCAAACCATAAATACGGCCGGTACTCGGAATAAACTGCCATAAACCTGCCGCTGCTGCACTACTGGTCGCCGCCGGGTCATAAGAACTTTCAATAATCGGTAATAAAGCCAGTTCCGTAGGCATACCACGGCGCTCCGCTTCTTTCACCGTATAATAGAGATAACGTGATGCACGGGCACTCAGGCGGTCCAGATACGGCTGACGGGAAATAAACCAGCCACGCTGTGCATCAATACGCGGATTCCAGGTATTCAGATCCATCTTGAAACCAACGGTCATCCGTTTCCAGATATCACCATGCTTCAAAATCAGTAAACGGTCACCTTCAACCGCACGCATATCCGTTGCAGAAAGTAAATCTTCCAGCCCATCCAAACTGCTTGCATCTAGATATTGTGAGCCAACCTGCTTGCTTGACGCTTTTTGGGTCGCACTTTGTGTAGATGAACAGCCCGTCAGTCCCAAGGAAGCGAGTGCCGTTCCAAGTACAGAAAATTTTAAAAATGCTGGTAATGCGGGCTGCCACAAAATTGCGGTTGGTTTATACATAAAGAAATCCAAACAATTCGTATATAAATTTATTTTTTAGATATGCCATTGTAGTGAAGCATGTCGTGGACACAAGGCATTAATTTACCCCGATTTCACGTTAAATGTTACAAGAAATTAAAAAAACTGGTGCATCTAGACGCATCAAGCGTATTTGCGTTATACAATATCCGCATCAGCAAGTTCTTTTTTGATCGGATTTTAATTTATGTCTCACACTATCACGCTATATGTTGATGGCGCCTGTCGCGGCAACCCGGGTTTAGGCGGTTGGGGTGCGTACATAATTACCGAACAGCAGGAACACAAAATTTGTGGTGGCGAAGATCATACCACCAATAATCGCATGGAGCTGACCGCGGCGATCGAAGGCATCCAGTTCTGTCCGAAAGATGCCAAGCTGGTCATTTATACCGATTCCAATTATGTCAAACAAGGCATTACCGAATGGATTCATGGCTGGAAAAAGAAAAACTGGAAAGACGTTAAAAATCCGGATCTATGGCAAAAACTGGATGCCACCTGTCAAGGCCGCGATATTGAATGGCACTGGGTCAAAGGCCATGCCGGACATCCTGGCAATGAAATGGCCGATCAACTGGCCAACCAAGGCGCAGATGAAACCTTGAAAAAATCCAAATCAGTGACTGCAATCACTGAAAATAAAAAAAAATCTGAACCTGACTGGCTTCTAGACGACCCTTTCGGGCTGGATCTTGTCGATAGTGAAGAAGAACTCGAAGAGAGCATGGAAATGGCTGAAGAAGAAATGGAACAAACTGAAAATTTGGAAACAACAGAAAATACCGATGAATCCGCTTCAGTCACTTCAGATTCAACCGAACTACATCCACAAATTGTGATTACACCGCCGACCTTAGAGCTGCATGGCCCTCGTCAATTGATTCTGGATACTGAAACCACCGGTTTCTATTATCAGGATGGTGACCGGATCATTGAGGTGGGTGCGATCGAAATGATTAACCGGAAACTTACCGGCAGCTCAATCCATATTTATATCAATCCGAAAAAACCGGTTGGCGATTCGGTGAATGTCCACGGTATTACCGACGAGTTCCTGCAAGACAAGCCGCTGTTTGAAGAAATCTCACAGGTACTGTTTGACTATCTGCAAGGTGCCGAAATTATTGCGCATAACGCGACCTTCGATATGAACTTCCTGGATATGGAGTTCAAGCGGGCAGGCTTTGTCGCGCTTTCTGAAGTTTGTGAAGTGACCGATACCCTGGCAATGGCCAAATCCAAGCATCCGGGACAGAAAAACTCCCTGGATGCCCTCGTGCGTCGTTATGAAATTCCACAGCGTGACCGTACCTTCCACGGTGCCTTGCTCGATGCGGAAATTCTGTCCGATGTTTATCTGGCCATGACCGGTGGACAAGTCTCTTTTGATATGGATGCCCTGTCACATACCGAAGAACAAGGCGGCAGTTCAGGCACTGTAAAAATTGAAATTGAATTGCCTGTGATTCTTCCATCAGATGAAGAACTTGCCGAACATGAGAAATGGGTCAAACAATTTGAAGAAAAGCATGGAACGCCTTGCCTTTTTGCCAAATAAAATCTAAATTTCAAGCAGTAATTTCGCTTTTAAAATACAGTTCTTCAGTTATAGTAATTCCAAAGAGGCCCCGTCCGATAAAGCGGGGCTCATATATAGATAATACTCAAGGAAAGGTGCAGATCCATGTCTTACCAAACCTCTATACATTTTGATCCAACAGCTTTACTGATAATAAAAAATGAGGTTGATAACTCGATCAAGTTAGTCGAATCAGCAGTAAGCACCTTGGTAGAAGATCAAACTTTACCTTTTGGCATTGACGATGCATTAAATCAGTTCGAACAATGTGCACAGGTACTGGCACTGATTGATATGCCGAATCTGGCACAAATTGCACAATATTCAGCAGAACTGATGCGCGAGATTATGGGGAATCCGGCGCAGGTCAACACTCAGGATGTGATCGCATTGAGTGAAGGCACCACCATGCTGAAACGCTATATCGAATTTATCTGCTTGCGTGAAGTGAAAATTCCACAGTTCCTGCTCGATACCCTGAACCGTCTGGAACTTGCGCTTGGTAAACCATTGACGACCGAAGGTCAGCATATTGAACCTTTGCTTGATCTGATTACTCCAGACTTCCAGTTACCCCAAGTACCAGGTCTGGAAAAATCCAAATATGTGCAACGCCTGTATAAGCTGTCACTTAACAAACTGCTGAAACAGGAAGAAAGCGAGATGGACCTGCAAGCGATCAAACTGGTCGGTACTTATCTGGCAGGTCTTTCAGCAAATCATCCAAGCAAGCAATACTGGCATCTGGTGCATGTTGCTTTTGATAATATTGATCACCTGCTCATCAATGAACCACGTTTACGTACTTTAATCAGTATTGAACGCAACATGGCGCAGTACTTTAGTTCAGCCGACAGCTTCAAAGCCTCTCTGTCCGATCTGGCAAATGTATTAAGCTTATGTATTAGTCAGGAAGATGCAACTGCACAGCAAATCCGTAGCCAGCTGAATATTGGTGATGATCTACTGACAGATATGCAACTTCAAGTATTTAGCCGTCACCTATATGGTCCGGACTTCGAAACCATGCATACCATTAGCGAACTGGTGACTGCGGAAATGACCCAGATCCGCAATGATATCGAATATAACTATCAGCACATGACACCTGAAAAAACTCAGGAACTCCAGACTCAGCTGAATAGCTTGGCCAATATCTTCAAGGTTCTGAATCTGAATGAAGCCTATCATGACTTAAACCGTCAGGCAGCTTCACTCAGCCAGGCAGATATTCTGAAAGATGAGTCTTTTGCCCAACAATTGATGAATGTAATTCTATCCGCGATGAACTCGATTGGTGTATTGGAGCGCCATCATACTTCGAGCCGCTTGCAGCTACGTGTGAATAACATGAATATCTCGCTGGATCGTCTGGACGAAGCACATAACGCTTTGTTGAATGAAACCAAGGCACTGATTGAACTATCTAGCCAGATTCTGACTGATTATCTGCAGGATCAAGATCTGACCAAACTCGAACCTGTACCAATCCAGTTCTGTGAAATTGGCGGTGCTATGCTGTTCCTGAATGCTGAACATGTGAAAGCTGCATTCAATACAACTGCCCTGTTTATCAAAAACCGTATTGAACAGTCGGTTGCATTAACACCGGCAGAAATTCATCATGCGCTGGATGCATTGGCTAGTGCCGACATGATGATCGACAACTTAAAGAACAAACAGCCTGTATTACAGTCCATGTTTAAGGTAGCATTAGACAGTAGTGAGAAACTGAAAATCGTTGCCTAATGTCTAAAAAATTATCACTTGCTTATATTTTCCAGCAGCAACAGCTGCTGGTCGATCAACACTTTCAACTGCCTCAAGTTGAAGCTCTGGCAAGCGATTTGCTGCTGAATCCGGGTGATCAGGTGATTGCCCGTGATCTTCTTCCAGATGAGCCAATTCCTGAAGGCTTGCAACTGGTTCCAATCCGTCAATTATTACAGTTCTGGAATGTTCAGCAATTTGAACAGGCCAGCCGTGCTGTGCAACTACTGGAATGGCGCCGGAATCACAAGTTCTGTAGCCACTGTGGCACCCCGACTGAAGCCCATGCTGTTGAATATGCCATGGTTTGCCCAGCTTGCCATTATCGTCAGTATCCAAGGGTGCAACCTTGTGTGATTACTGTGATTACCCGCGGTGAAGATGAAATTTTGCTGGCTAAAAATGCACGTAATACCAAAAGCCAGATGTATGGTCTGATTGCCGGATTTGTCGAAGTTGGGGAAACGCTTGAAGAAGCGGTACGTCGCGAGACGCTGGAAGAAGTCGGCTTGAAATTGAAAAATATCCAGTATCTGGCCAGTCAGCCGTGGCCCTTCCCGAGTAACCTGATGATTGCCTTCAAAGCAGAATATACTGGCGGTGAGCTGCAATTGCAGAAAGAAGAAATTAGCGACGCGAAATTCTTTAAATTTGATCAGCTGCCGGAAATTCCATTTAAAGGCAGTATTGCCCATGCCATGATCATGCATGTGACTCAAGGTACACCGGTCGCAGATGATACCCATAAATGGCTCTAAGGTTTTCAATTAAAAAAGCCCGGTTTTTATACCGGGCTTTTTTATGGGAATTACCACGATCACAGTTCTTCACTTGAAAGCATCTTCTAGCGCCCACATCACACGCGGCTTGGTTTCAAAGAACCGGCTAAACAAACTGGACAATGAACCGATCATCGTAATATGACCCAGTTTCGGAATGGTAATCAGCTCACTATGATTGCCATGGTCTTTTAAAACCCGGTCCAGATCCTGACTGTTGAAATGACCGACAATATTGTCCCGCTCTGCCATGAACAGATAATGTTTGGTGGAGGTATTTTCCACAAAATAATATGGCATGACCTGCTGATACGGAATCGACTGGTCAAAAGCATCGGCACAGATCGGATCATCTTTATAGTCAAAATGATAAGGACCTGCCAGTCCAATAATGGCGCGGATCTGTTCCCGCTCAATCATGGCCTTTTGTGGATGGTATAGCGCTGACATGACATTAAATGCCCCGGCTGAATGCCCCATCAAGACCAGATTTTCCGTAGAAACATTTAACTGGTCTGCATGCTGCTGCAAATGATTTAGCAATAAATGCAGGTCATTAATATAAATCGGGAAAATATGTTCAGGCGCTAGATGATAATTCATCACCACCACATCATAACCTTCTTTGGCAAAGGCCTCGCCGATGAAGTGGTAATCCTTTTTATCACCATGCAGCCAGGCACCACCATGGACAAAGACAATCAGGGGGCGATGTGCTAATGGCTGATGGCTTAAAAACAGATCAAAACGTTGACGGGCTTTTAAGCCATAGGCTAACTGGGTTTCAACACTATAACCCTGTTTGGGGGTTAACCGGTTCAGCGCATAACTGCCAAAATCATAGATCCGGAAATCTTTATAACGTTGTTGGACTTCAAGGATCTGATCTGACAGCTGCGTTTTAAATTGACTGACCTTATGGAACATCGGTCGGTTCAACTGTATCAGGATCGATGGCGACTGGAGTCTGTTCAACACCCGACTGTGCATAAGATGCAGGCGCTGCAAAATTCTGGTTAGTACTATAACCAGAGCGCTGATCCACGTTGTCGATGAGCGTGACAATTTTCGTGATATTCCCCACTTGTTGCAGCACCTGATTCAGGTCATCGATTTCAGCACTGTTCAGACGTCCCATCACATACAGTACACCATCTTCAGTATGCACATGCACTTTGCTGTCAGACACCACCGGTGCTTTCATAATCAAACCACGGGTATTCGCCGTCACGGCGGTATCCTGCATGATCGTAGTGTAGCTGCTCTGGTTACCCACAGTGATAAAGTTATGCACCGCTCTGACATCACTCATGGATTTGACATTATCTTCTGCCAATTGCTTGAGATGCGCATCCGGCACCTGCCCGGTCAACAGGACATTACCATGGAAGCTTTCAATATTGACCCTTGACTGTTTAAAACGTGAATCCAGTTTATAAAGATTAATTTTTGCAGTACGTACAATAGAAGAATCGATAAATACCTGTCCTAGCGTCCGAGCTCCATTTTCGGTACCTACAGGAGCCGTACCAGTACCGCTAGAAATAAAGCTGGCACAACCCGATAAACTTGCGACACACAGCATTGTTATTGCAATACGCTTAACCACTCAGCAAGACTCCTTAATTTTAATCAGTCTTATTTCAATATAATAATCTGTTTTTTCAAGGCCAGATGTTCTTCATCATACTTGAACTTTCCCATGATGCTGCAAATTTTATCTACCGCATCCGATCTTATTTTATTCAAAGATTAATAAACTCTTGATCAAAAGTAAAAGCATTTTCAAACCAGTGCAGATCATAAGGGTATTGAGAAAAATCATGCTGTATGGTTTTTGCAAAATACCGATTAAAATCAAAACAAATCACATCAAAACGATAGTAATAATGTGCAAACTGTGGATTTTTTTGAATAAAACATACAGCCGTTTGTAGGACTTTTCGTTGCTTCGCAGAGGAAACAGATTCAAAAGCCAATGCATAACCCGTTTTAGCTCGTGCTTTTACTTCGACAAAGACCAGTTCCTGCTCACGCTGCATGACCAGATCAAGTTCACCATAGCGGCTATGCCAGTTTCTGGCAATGAGCTGAAAGTCTTGTTGCTGCATCAGTTGGGCAGCCTGTTGTTCTGCCCATGCACCTAATTGTTTCTGCATCACTGACCCTTATAGTGCCTTAAGACCTTTGGCACTCTGCTGAAAACAGGACGGCGTACGTTGTATGCCCTGATCTGATACCTGAATCATTCCAGTACGACCCTGGAATTCAATATTGCGTATTTTTTTATTGTTCAAATAATACTGGGTGATTTGCCAGGCATCGCCACCAAAAGCAATCAAGCGCTGATAGGCCATATTCACCGGTGCATGATGATAAGCCTGCATCACATCAGGCCAGTTAGCAAAATAAAGTACCGGCACATCGCAGAACTTGATGCCTCTTGGCGGAGCATGCTGCTCATTAATTGCATTCGCGACTGTATAAATCCGTTTATGTCCCAAACCCTGTAAGGATGCCAGCCAGTCCGCATTGCCAAGCAATAATATCCCCTGCTTGCTCTTCAGAAAAAATGGTGGCTTCTGGATCATTTCCAGTTGCAGCTCACTCTGACTAAGTAGTGACATTAGCAGAAGTTCATGTTCTGACTCACTACCCGGTTGGCGCATCACAAACAGTTGCTGAATCCCATCTTGCGCAATCTGCTTCTGTAAGGCAGCCGCATCTTCTTTTTTCGACAGACTAAATTGCCAGATATTTGGCGCTGTAAGACTACTTTCATTCAAACTCAGTGTACGAATCTTGGGTTTAGTTTGCACCAGTTGCTCTACATCCTGACGTGCCAGAGGACCAATCACCATTTGCGTCTTTTTACTGACATGTTGTTTGAGTAGTTGAGAGATTTTTTTCTGATCTGAATTGACCCATTTCAATGGTACTTTCTGTCCGGACGCTGTATATGCACTGAGAAATCCTTGCTTGATACTCGAAGCGGCTCGCGCCAAGGGGCCGCTTTCAGGTAGAATAATCAGCACTTCTGCTTGTACGCTGCTGACGCAGGCCAGTAACCCCAAGCCCAAAATTTTATTTTGAATCTTCCATTTTTTATTATTCGATTTATTCCACATGGAGAAACCTATGAGTGCTCAGTTATTTGTTGTTGCGACTCCAATCGGGCACTTAGATGATATTAGTTATCGTGCAATTAATGTATTGAAATCGGTGAGTCTTATTGCAGCTGAGGATACACGAACTTCTGCACAATTACTTAAACACTTTAATATTCAAACACCTTTGACAGCCTGTCATGAACATAATGAAAGCAACAAGATTGATCAGTTGATTCAACGCCTGCTCAATGGTGAAGATATGGCATTGATCAGTGATGCAGGCACGCCACTGATTAGCGATCCAGGATTCAAGTTTGTCCGTGCTGCCCAAGAACATAATATTCATGTGGTTCCTGTACCGGGTGCATGTGCTGCAATTGCCGCTTTAAGCGCAGTAGGTTTACCAAGTGACCGTTTCAGCTTTGAAGGTTTTTTGCCGTCTAAACAAAGCCAGCGGCTCTTGACTCTGGAAAAACTGAAAGATGAAACCCAGACCTTAATTTTCTATGAAGCGCCGCACCGCATTTTGGAATGTGTCAAAGATCTGGCAGCGGTATTCGGTGCAGAGCGTCCTGTCGGTTTTGCCCGTGAAATTACCAAGACCTTTGAAACCATCAAGAAAATGACACTGGGTGAATTAGTTGAATTTGTTGCCAATGATCATAACCAGCAAAAAGGTGAAATCGTACTGGTGATTGGCGGTTCTATCGAAGAAAAAGATCTGGATCAGGAAAAACTGGATAAATTGTTACTGCGTTTATTACAAGACCTGTCTGTCAAAGCAGCTTCACAGCTGGCTGCTGATTTGACTGGAATCAAGAAAAAAATCGCCTATCAACGTGCTTTGGAACTAACCTCTGCCAACGATTAATTTTTCTTTACCCATAAAAAACACCACAATCAATGTGGTGTTTTTTTATTTAATAATATTGAGTGCAATTATTCTCTTGCAACGGATTCATCAGCTGGAACTTCAGTAATACGGCCACCGCTTGCCAGAAAAGCCGCAATTTCATCTTCAAGTGCCTGACGTTTTTTCTGCTTAGCAGTTACAGTCAAAGTTTCAGCTTCTAATACATCTGTATCATTCACAACTTCTTCGCTACTTGCAGCGCCTTTTTCTGCTGCTTTTGCTTCATCGTCGTCGATTACAGGATCTTCTACATCATCATAATCATTTACGTCTGTCATTTTGCTCTCCCCACAAATGGCTTCGCTTTTATCTATTAAACCAAGCTTTAAATTAACTGAAATTTAGCAATCTCTTTGGTCTTCGCCTAGCCCTAATTTTCAAAAAATCGTATCTTTTTTAAACAAAATGGTTACTCTTTATAGATGTTTGTTTAAAAAATTTACATTCGGCCGCTAGGCTGAATAACGTGTATCTTTGAGTAAACTTAAACCATTCGCCTGAGCCATAAATGCATCTTTCAGGACTGTCTGTTGCTCGACCTGTTTCAGCCCGAAATTACGTGCCCACACCACTGGGAAAAGCTCTGTAGTTTCCATCCAGCCAATCGCCGACATGCTATGCATCATCGCATCATTCTGGCCTTTACGGCGATGCTCATAACGTTTCAAGGTCTGTTCATGGGCCCACACTCCACGCGCTTTGTCATGCAGCAACACGTCACAGAGTACGGCAGCATCCAGACAGCCGATATTAACCCCTTGTCCAGCGAGCGGATGAATCACATGCGCAGCGTCACCAATTAGTGCCAAGCCATCTTGTACATACTGCTGTGCAGCACGAGCTTTGAGTGGGAATTTCGCTCGTGCTGTCGCTTCCAGCACTTCACCCAGCATATGATAGCTTTCACGGGTCAATAGTTGAGTGAAGTCAGCATCTGATAGCGCTGCATACTCATCGGCATAATCATCAGGTAATGTCCAGACTATGGATTGCCAGTGGCCTTGCTCTTCTTCTTTAAGACTCGCCATTGGCAGATAAGCCAAAGGACCAGTTTCCAGAAAAATCTGACGGGCCACATGCTGATGTGGCTGGGCTGTTCTAATTGCGCAGCTGATTCCGGCCTGTTTATAGTCCAGTACATCGATATCGATAAAGGCTTGCTCGCGCACAAAGGAGTTCGCGCCATCTGCGCCAATGACCAACTTAGTTTTGAGCTGGGTGCCATCTGCCAGATGAATGATCCAAACATCTACTCCACGTTCAACCCGGTTAACTTTGACCTGTGTGCGGTAATCTTGCACCTCTTCAAGCATCTTTTGCTGGATGGCCAGATTCAGAATACTCGGTTCCACCATTGAGCCTAGCGCCTGCTCTACAGAAGGTGTTCTTTCTGAAGAATGACCAAAGTTAATTTCACCATAGCCATTTTTATTCCAGACCTGCATTCCAGTATATGGCTGCTGGCGTGCAAGTTTTTCCCACACACCTACGGTTTTTAATAAATGAATAGTCGCCTGACTTAGAGCCAAAACCCGCGGATTGGCTACGCTTAAAGTTTTGTCTGCATCCAGAATAGGCGCAGCATCCAGAACAGTCGCTTGCACACCACCTTGAGCGAGTAATAAAGCCGTTAGACCGCCTACCAGACCGCCACCAACAATCACGACATCTAATACATCAGAACTTGGATTCAGACTCATGCTTTTAACCCCATGGCATAGTTAGCGACTAGTGGCTTGATACCAGGAATGGTATCAAAAGCAATCAGTCCGGTATTACGGATCAGTTTCAAGAATGGATTCTGGTTACTAAATCCACGTACGACTGAATCACAGAACTTAATCACTCTTTGCTGGTCATTCAAACGGGATTTTTCATAATCCTGTAATACTGCTGCATCACCTAAGTCTGCACCTTGTGACTGCTGTTCTTTCAGGTAGCGCACCAATACATGCGCATCTCGCATACACAGGTTAAAACCCTGACCCGCTACTGGATGAATTGTATGTGCAGCATTACCCATCAAGACCACGCGGCCCACAGCCTGTTTTTCTGCTAATACTTGGGACAATGGAAAACTGAAGCGCTTACCTGTTTTCTGGAATTTACCGGCACGATCGCCATAGGTTTCTTGTAAGGCGTTCAGGAAATGCTGGTCATTTTCTTCACCCAGCCATTCTCCTTCCGTTCCTTTTTTCACAGGCCAGACTACAGAACGACGATATTCACCTGGAAGTGGTAATAAGGCTAATGGGCCTAAGTGGCTAAACCGTTCAAAGCCAACATGATTATGTGGCTTAGAAGTTTGAACGGTAGTGACAATGGCGACCTGATCATAGTCATGTTCTGAAGCCCCAATACCGAGCGCTTTACGACAGAAAGAATCACGCCCATCAGCAGCAATCACCACTTTGGATTGAAGTTTCAATAAAGCATCACCACGTTGTGCTTCAAGATAAGCAAACTCAGCATCTTGAGTCAGAGAGCTGACCTGAACCCCATCAATCAGTTCAATGAGTGGTTCTTTTTTGACTTGAGTTAATAGCACACGACCTAGCCAGGCATTTTCAATCACTTGGCCAAAGCTTTCGACTTTTTCCTGTTCTGCAATTAAGCGCGCCTTACCAAAACTGCCCTGCTCAGTGATATTCACTTCAAGAATCGGCGTTGCATGTTCCTGCAAGGCATCCCAAAGCCCAAGTTCCTGATAAATCTGTACACTACGGCGTGACAAGGCACTATTACGTGCATCAAAGCTGGAATGATAGGGTGCAAGGTTTACATCATCATAATCTGGATATTTGATCGCTTCCAAAAGTTTGACTGCAATATTGGTTTTGGCCAACATCAGCGCGAGACTCAAGCCGACCATACCACCACCGACAATGATGACTTCTTGTTGCATGCTGTAATCCTTTCAATGGCGTACCTATATATAGATACTTATAATCATGATGAATTTTATATTAGCCTAAAAAATTTCTTTTTTATAATAAATTAGGTTGCGGTTTCGAAGCGAAGTCTGCTTGTGGTTAATTTATAGCTCACCTCAACGTCCTACTTAAATTTTTCAAAATACAGAAGTATCATCTGCCTGATAAAAAGCAGAAGAATTTTGGCACTGATTGTTAGGTTTAAAAGCTTGGCTTGGTATGAAATGATGAAGATGGGATCTGGATATAATTTTTTGAATTAACAATATTTATGTTTTTGAATTTATATAATATTTTTTATTTAACTTATTTAAAGTAAATACTCATTTTAAAAAATCATGCGATACGTAGCTTTAGCTTATATCGCATGATGATGTAAGGATTAACTTGCTTTCAATGTATAGGCATGGTCATTCAAACTTGCCAATATCTGTATAAATTGAGGAATGGTCTCGGCATTCAAGGTATAAGGATTGAATTCATCCAGATTATGTTCGGCAAAGAATCCAAGAATATCCTGATGGATATTGGCATATTTCATATGCCAGTCTGAGAAGAGACGGTCATTCACATCTTCAAAATACAGAACTTCACAATTTTTATGTCGAGGATCTTTCAAGATTTTTTTATAGAACAGATCTTCAATCTTGTTCCTATCTCCTTCCAGACATTGAACAAAGTAACCATTTCCATAATACAGAGCCCCAAAAATCGCATTACGTGAATTGAAATTCAACGCTTCTGTCAGAATATTGAATAGATCATTCATTGGATCTTCGCAATCATACAACTTACTAACATATAAAAGTCTTGCGTCGCTCATTGTCTACCTCAATATTTTAGATTATGTACATTACTCAATATTTTTCTGTTTAATATATATAACTGATTTTATAAAAATTTTCTATGATCAGATACAAAATAATTTATCGAATAGTAAAATAACTTGAAAAATAAAATAAATTTTTATATAAATTCAGCTACTTGCTTTTAACACGCATTTTCCAAATATTTCTATATTAAAAAGCTTCAAAATTTTGCTATTTGAGATCTGCCATCAAGTATCAGTTTTTTACTTTCTAAATGCTCATGTAATTTGAGCACCAGTTATCTTTGCCAGAACATCAGCAAGCCAGCAAAAATGTAAATCAGCGATTTGTTCTCAATCAATAGTGCAAGTGCTACGAATACGATAGCAAAGATGAAGGAACGGATTAAAGTCGCGATGTTTAATTTAGAAACGACAGTCTAAGTCGAGCTCAAGCAACTTATTAAGTATGTACTTTCTTACACCTCTCTTCTTATAATATTTTTAAAAGGTAATTGTTTTTAATTTCTAAATGATACAAAAACATGCTTATTTAATAATCAATCTTGTACTCTTTGACTTACAGCTATTCAAGTCCTTTACCCCTATTTTAGTTAAATGAATTTTCATATGATGATTACATCAGGAACAGGGAGTTCCACATAAGAATAACAATAGATAAGCACAAGGACAGTAAGGTACGACAGGAGTTATACCAAGCTAACCAATACAAAGAACCCCGGCAGGATGCCGGGGTTTTTTATTATTTAATGATTAAAAATTTGAAGATGATACTGAAGTTTCTAAACAGAAATCTTAGCAATCACTACTACCTATATCTTTCATCTACTTATAGAAAATTCCCAAATTTTGGTGTGAAGTTAATAATGTATACGTGATCTTTGAATTAATTCATCAATAGATTTCTTTCATAAGTCATTTTTCACTCAGCTCCAAGTTATAAATTCCAGCAATTAGATTGAATCTTAATGCTAGTCTTTTGCCTCGATTGCGATATCGCTCAGCAAGAATTTTGAAGGTTTTCAAACTGCCAAATACATGCTCAATTCCAATTCTTCTTTTATTGATTTCCTGATTATAGATTTTTAGTTCGGAATCCAGTTTACAGCGCTTCTTTGCTTTTAATGGCAACAAGCTATTTGGATACACTGTATAAATTCCCTGATAACCCTTATCCGCAAGGATAAATGCACCTGCAGGAATCTGATTCAAGTTACGTTTGAAGAGTTCGAAATCATGTACGGCACCACGACTCGTACATAAACTCAGGATTTTTTGAGTTTGATAATCAATGATGGCCTGTACTTTGAAAGTGTGGGTCTTTTTCTTGCCGCTATAGCTTTTCTTCTGTTTTTTTAGGCCTTTGGATTGGAATTTCTGTGGCATCCACGATCACAACATTCCAATCGATGCCTTCGCCCTCGGGTAAATCTTTGGGTAAATTAAAGAGATTGGACCGAATCAGGCAGTCTTCAACATGACGGACAATTCTTGAGGCTGTGGGCTCTGAAACCCCGTAGCTCGTCGCAACGTGAAATAAGGTTCGGTATTCCCGCCAATAGCTTAGACAGAGCAGAACCTGGTCTTCCAAGCTTAACTTGGGCGGTCTGCCTTTGGCAGGGACATGTTTCTTCAATTGCTCAACCATTAAATCAAAGGTTGACCATGAGATGCCCGTGTATCGCTTGAACTGAGGATCAGAAAGCTTGTTTGAATCGATGTATTTCATCCGCAGATTATGCATGAATGCCAAGAAATCTGGAGTGCAAATATTAACCAAAAAGAAGATCGTTTTTTGATTTATGAAAGAGATCTAATGGTTTCTGGAATTTCTTTTATTAAGCTGAGTACTTTTACTTTTTATTAAAATTTTGAAACATATTTTAAGCCGGTTAATAAATAATAATAATTAATAAAAAATTCATTTTTTACCAGTTTCTAAACTCTAGTGAATATTTGAGTTCCCGTAAAATACGGCTACTTTTATATAAAACCAACCGTAATGATTTTAGATTAAATAATTAGTAATATTCACGGTCTTTCACTAGGTATATTTGTTAGACAAACATTGAGTATGGTAGTTTAAATTAAATACTTTAATAAAATAATAACTATGCTTTATTCAGTGCAATTTCTTAGGGGGATTGCTGCCTTAATGGTAGTTATAAGCCATACCTCCTTTAAAGGACAACAATACAATGTTGATACGCTTCAGTGGTATCACATAGGCGGTTCTGGTGTTGATTTATTTTTCATAATCTCTGGCTTTATTATGTGTTATACAACATATAATAAAAAAGTTAATTTTCTAAATTTCATGAGAAACCGATTCATCCGAATCATTCCTCTTTATTGGGTTCTCAGTTTTTTTGCTTTAATTGTATTTCTGATTTCTCCAAATCTTATAAATTCATCCGGTGGTGAAACAGGAATTTTCGAATCTTTCTTTTTAATTCCGAATGGCAGTAAATTTTTAATTAATAATGGATGGACTTTAAGCTACGAATTTTATTATTATTTTATATTTTCTTTTTTCCTAATCTTTTTATTAAAAGACTTATATAAATATCTTTTTATCATTCTATATTTTTCAGTTGTTGTGGCTATAGGTTTAATACTCCAACCAAAATCTGAATTTCTGATGTTTTTAACCCATAATCTTTTGCTTGAATTCGCTTTAGGCGTTCTGGCATTTATCATTATAAAAAATACTAGTCTTTCCCGATTAATGTCTATATTTATGATTCTTGTCGGTGCTTCCCTATTAGCCTATCAAAACTTTTATAAACTACCTGATTTCATCACCTTGAGATCATTAAAAATCGGGATCCCAATGTTTTTCATTTTTGTTGGATGCGTAGCTTTAGAAGACTTAATCACAGAAACTAAATCACTAATTTTAAGATTCTTTAATCATCTTGGAGATTCATCTTACTCTTTATATTTGATTCATCCTTTTACTTTAAGCCCAGTTGCTATGGTTTTAAACAAACTCAATATATTAAACCCTTACCTATTTAGCTCTATACTGATTACCTCTTCGATCTTGGCAGGCTCTATTACGTATCTAGTTTTAGAAAAAAGGTTAATTAAATTAGGCAAAGAACCATTTAACTTCTTTAGGTATTTTTATCCGGTCGATAGAAAAAACTTATAGAGATTTTTTGATCACTTTATACGGTTTTTATCGATTTAAAATTTTATATAGGTTGACTAATTTAGAAATGGAAAACGGAGCTTAAGCTCCGTTTCTGTTAAATGTCCTTTATATCTTTTAGATTAACTAATTTGTTATAGAAATCAGTTAATTAAAAAAATATAAATGACTTCAATTAACTTTTAGTCAGTTAACGTACTACTCGAGCTTGAGACTCATGATGTACATCACGTCGACCCAATTTTGTACCAGTATAGATCAGATACAAGGCAGACAAACCAACCAATACATAGATAATTCGAGATAGTGCACTCATTTCACCAAAGATGGCAGCGACTAAATCAAAGTTAAACGCACCAACCAGACCCCAGTTGATGCCACCAATAATCGCTAAAGCATAAGCAATCCAGTCAAGCGTATTTAGTCTCATCATTTTTCTCCTGCTCTTCTTTGAGTTTATTTAAGGAACAGGTCAAGTATGAGAATGAAATCGGAATTAATATGTTGCTTTGATGCTAAAAACTCAATTGCTGTGTTGAATTCCTGTCATCTTATAATTCTCAATTTTAACAAAGTTAATTTTATTTGAATAAGTCGCGATTAACGTAAGTAAAAGTCTTGCATGTTTCTCGACAGTATCTTTGTTTTATGTAGCCATTGGATAATTTATTCCCTAAGAAATTAATTCATTTTTTCTTAAAATTTTATAAATATTCATTTTAATATCAATAAATTAAAAAATTACTATCATTCACGAATACATTTTTAACTTTCTACTATATAAAAAAGCCGGTGAGATCACCGGCTTTTTTATATCTTTCATTTAAGCAGCATGGGCTTTGGCCATTAAGGCTTCAATATCTTCCACGGTTTTCACAACTTTTGCAGTTAGCACTAGTGGGCCATTTTTGGTAGCAACCACATCATCTTCAATCCGGATTCCGATACCACGCCATTTAACATCTACAGTTTCATCATCTGGCGCAATATAAAGACCCGGCTCAACTGTCACGACCATACCTTCTTCATATGCACGCCATTCACCGTTGGCTTTATAAGTACCTACATCATGTACATCCATACCCAGCCAATGTCCAGTACCGTGCATATAGAACTGGCGGAAACTTTCCGTCTGGATAATTTCTTCAAGATCTCCCTGCATAATCCCCAGATCAAGTAAACCTTGAACCAGAATGCGAACCGCCACATTATGCGGCTCTTTATAAGAGTTCCCGATTTGAACTGCATTGATGGCAGCAATCTGTGCATCCAGTACGACATTATATAACGCTTTTTGTTCCGGACTGAATTTACCATTCACCGGGAAAGTACGGGTAATGTCCGAAGCATAAAACTGATATTCACATGCAGCATCAATCAGAACCAGATCACCATCTTTCAGTTCTTTGTCATTCTCTACATAATGCAGAATACAGGCATTTTCACCGCCACCAACAATACTGTTGTACGATGGTACACAGCCATTTTTACCAAAAACATAATTTAATTCTGCTTCTAAAGCATATTCCATCATGCCTGGACGAACTTTCTGCATAGCCAGTGTATGCGCTTCTGCAGAAATATCTGATGCAAGCTGCATCAGTTCAATTTCATTTTCATCTTTATGCAGACGCATTTCATCAACGATACGATCCAGCTGCATGATCTGTGCCGGTGCAGAAGTACCATGGCGGCTTTCACCACTGGCTGTTACGATCCATTTAGCTACACGTGCATCAAATTCGGCATTGTGTCCAATCCGGTAGAAAAGCTTGTCTTTGTTCTGAAGCTTGGTGAGGATTTCCTCATCCAGTAGATCAATCGCATAAGCTTCGTCTGCTTCATAATCATCAACGGCGCCATCTACTCCGGCACGGTAGCCGTTCCAGATTTCCATTTCACGATCACGTTCACGGCAGAACAGACTATAGGTATAGCCTTCTTCTTCAGTATCGAAAGTTTCAATTACTGCAACTGCTTCAGGCTCAGCAAATCCGGTCAGGTAAAAGAAACTGCTGTCCGCGCGGTATTTATAATCTGCATCACGGTTACGCAGGGCAACCGGGCTGGTGGCAATAATCGCGATACTACGTAATCCCATTTCCCCTGCGAGGATGTCACGACGTTCCTGAAAATCGGCTTGAGTCAGTTTCTTCATTACACCTTACTTCTTATCAATTGCTACTGTTATTTAAAATTTGGTCCTGAAAACAGGTCAGATTAATTTACTATCATCATGAGAAGGATCAGCAAAAAATATGCCGGTTTTCAGAACCGTTTTTTAATTTGTGTTTAGAACCGCTTGAACTTAACTCGGACGTTTCGGCGAGAAAATTTCAACTACAGATTGCGCTTCAGTTGCAGAAGCTGGAGTAGGTGCTTTTTGCGTGAATTTCTGCAATAAAGGTGTTTCTTCAACTTCTAATTTCTTACGGCCGACGGACAGGCTTACCGGAATCAGACGAACAAACTCATACAGCTCCTGATAGCTTTCTTCGCCTTCGGCATCGTCATCAGAATCTTCAAACTCGACTGCTGCAACATCTTGTAAATGTTCAATCAGTTCCATTTCATCATTGCGGATATGCCCTGAAGCCAGACCGAAACCAAGCACTACGCCTGCACACCAGTCAGCCAGTGCCTGAACGCGTTCAGCCAAGCTATGCTCATCATCTGGTAGTAATGGCAGATAATCCAGCTCATCTTCAGACAGCGCATGAAATATGTCTTCTGCCTCACCCGTTAACAATTCTAATGCTTCAGGGTTCAGTTCAGGAACATCTAGCGTTTCTAAAATCTGTCCCCATTCATCACTTGAAGGTGCCTGAGTGACACAGACAATTCCGGTAAGCAAACCATGCAGTTCGCTTGGGCTAGAAATTTCTTCAATTGAGGAAAAATTGCGGTACCATTCTGACCAACCTGAAATATCGTCTTGCATTCGTTTATCCAATCTCTATACTGCTTTATATATTACCTTTGTTTGCAACACTGTGCGACCTCGATATGTTAGAAGAATTACAGCGTCTACAAGTGCATATTGGCGTTTTAAAAACGCGACTTGCACAACTTGAAAGTGAGAATACCAGTTTACGGGAGAAGCAAGAGGCTTCAAGCGTGCAACATGAAACTCAAATTGAACAAAAAAATAGCTTTATTGCGCAAAAACAACAAGAAATCCAGAACCTCAATCAGCAACTGACAGAATCACGTAACCAGTTTCAGCATTTAAACCAGGATGCTACAGCACTGGCAGATCGTTATAGCCGTCTGGAAAAAAGTTGTACTGATCTAAAGAACCGTTTTCAGGAAATTCTGGCTGAACGCAATGAGTTACGCGTGCTGAAAGAAAAGTTATTGCTGGAACAGCGTCATGCCCAGCAGGAAATTCAGCGGCTGAATCAGGAATCTGAACGTCTTACCCAGAAAAATGAAAATGCCAAAGCTAAAGTTGAAGCCATTATTCAACGTCTGGCGATTTTGGGAACAGCCCAAGATCAAAATGCACAGGAAATTCAGCAATTGGCCCATCCTACTGAAGTGACTGAGGAAGCTTCATCATGAGTGAACAAATCGCAATCGACTTAAAGGTATTGGGTCATAGTTTCCGTCTGGCCTCCACTGCGGATCAGCAGGATGAACTACAACGTGCAGCGCAATTACTCAATGAAAAATACGATGAATTTCGCCGTAAAGCCCCTCGTATGGAACCAAGTAAACTGATCATTATGGTGGCACTGGAACTGATGCAGGAAGTATTGACGATGAATAAATCCCTGCAACAATATGCTCACTGCGAACGTTTGTTACAAACTATTTTGGAAGAAGTTGAAGAACTAACTGAATAATCGAGTTTTTTGTATAAACTTCGGTCGTTCGACTAAACTGTTTACAGTTCACGAACAGCATAGAGTTGCCACATCAGCATTATCGTTTATACTTAGTCTAACTCTGAGATGTTCGCCAGCGGGTCAGATTCCCCTGAGCCGATATTTAAATCTTAGGATTGAGTTCTGCATATTTAGAGTGTATGCCCATCCGGTATGGGAAACCCAGCAAGTATGCGTCTCGTCCACCTTGAACTTTAGGGTTCAAGGGTAATGACATGCAGCGGCATCCTCGGAGTGCTTCTATTTTTCTCAAAATATTTCATCATTTATCTTCTTTTCTAAATCTTAAATTTATTATATTTTTCTTGGTTTAGCGTCCTATACTCGTACCTTTTTCGTCTTTTAAAAAATTGCCTAGATCTAAATATAGTTCGATTAATTCATCATAAATGTTTCATTATTTTTAAAATTTAATCAAAAATTCATACTGATGCCTATAATACTCGTTATGTTGCTACCCTCTATTTAAGCTATGGCATTTTATTAATCTAATGCCTTAAAATCCTGAAGACCATATTTATGACGACGATGAATCTTTCCGAACTTCGCAAACAGCTACGTAAACAGCGCCGTCAACTCTCTCGATTTACCCAGAAACAGACTCAACAACGTATCCTGAATATGATTCGGACTTTGCCAGAATTTCATGCAAGCAAATCTGTGGGGGTTTATCTGGATGCTTTCGGTGAGGTTCGGACTCAGGCGCTGATTGAATACTGCTTTAAGCATCATAAAAGGGTTTATCTCCCCAATATTTGCAATATGAACCAGCAGCTCACATGGGTAGAAATCAGCCAGAATCAATATCGTTCCCAGCGTTTTGCTCATCATCGGTTGGGAATGCGTGAACCCATGGCTACACGTGGTCTGCATGTCTCAAAACTGGATCTTTTAGTTATGCCACTATTAGCCTGTGATCAATATGGCACCCGAATTGGTATGGGGGGCGGTTATTATGATCGTACGCTGGCAACAGCACCGCACCGTCCTTTTCGTCTGGGGTTAGCACATGACTTTCAGCTGATCCCACAGCCTTTAACCCGAGAAGTTTGGGACCAGCCTCTAGATGCCCTGCTTACGCCTACACTTTTACAACGTTTTAAGCGTTAAACAATGTATTTCCAAATACATAAGTACTTTAAAATCACATAATTAGTCATTTTTTATACAATTTAGTCGCTATAGCCCTTGTAATTTTTAAATTACCCATCACTATTAAAAACATGGCAACACCGTTGTCACTCATTAGGAGTGCCCATGTCTGAAATTATTATGAATCAAGAAACCTTAGAGCCTCAGGTTCCAAGTGTATTACCACTTTTGGCGCTACGTGATGTGGTGGTGTATCCACACATGCAAATTGCGCTATTTGTCGGTCGTGAAAAATCGATCAATGCAGTTGATGTGGCTCGTAACAGTGACAATCTAGTATTTGTAGTTGCGCAAAAAGATTCGCTTACAGAAGAAATTGATCACGACAACTTATATCAATACGGTACTGTCGCGAAGATTGTGCAAGTTGTGAATCACGAAAATGATGAAAACTGTATTAAAGTCCTGATTGAGGGACTGTATCGTGCCAAGCTCAAAACCATCATTGATGAAAATGAGTATTTGACTGCTGAGCATGAACTTAGCCCAATGACTGTGTCAGTCGATGAAACAACTCAAGCTACGCGCTTGCAGGAGCTGCGTGCCCTGTTCGCTCAGTATGCTGAAGCAAAACTTCGTAATGCTCGTGAGCTGATTGCAGCTGCGAATAAAATCGAAGACTTGTTGCAACTGTTATTCTTCGTAGCGACCCGTGTTCCTTTGAATATCGAAGTGAAACAGAAATTCCTGGAATATAACGAGTTCGATGCACATTTAACTGAGTTGATGACTTATCTACTGCAACAGTCTGAAGAACAGCAAATTGAACAGACTTTGCATGACTCGGTTAAACGCCAGATGGAAAAAAACCAGCGCGAATACTTCCTGAATGAAAAAATGAAAGTCATTCAGCGCGAGCTTTCCGATATGAATGGCGGTGCGGAAGATGACGTTGCAGAAATCGAAAAACGTCTAGCTGAAGCTGATCTGCCTGAGCATGTGCGTAAGAAAGCGGAATCTGAGTTCCGTAAGCTCAAAGCAATGCAACCGGCGTCTAGCGAAGCTGCGGTAGTTCGCAACTATCTGGAAGTGATTCTGGATACGCCTTGGAACAAAGCCAGCAAAGTTAGCATTAACCTGAACAAAGCGCAGGAAATCCTGGATGCCGATCACTATGGTCTGGACGATGTCAAAGACCGTATTGTGGAATATCTGGCGGTTCAGTCTCGCGTGAAAAAATTACGCGGTCCAATCCTGTGTCTAGTTGGTCCTCCAGGTGTAGGTAAAACTTCCTTGGGTGAATCGATTGCCAAAGCGACTGGCCGTGAGTTTGTCCGTATGGCCCTAGGTGGTGTACGTGACGAAGCAGAAATTCGTGGTCACCGTCGTACCTACATTGGTGCGATGCCAGGTAAGATCGTGCAGTCATTGACCAAAGTTGGCGTGAAAAACCCGCTGTTCTTGCTCGATGAGATTGACAAGATGGCTCAAGACTACCGCGGTGATCCAGCTTCTGCGATGCTTGAAGTACTTGATCCATCACAGAACAACAAGTTCAATGATCACTATCTTGATTTGGACCTTGACCTGTCAGAAGTGATGTTCATCTGTACTGCCAACAGCATGAATATTCCTGAAGCCCTCTTGGACCGTATGGAAGTGATTCGTCTGCCTGGCTATACCGAAGAAGAGAAAGTTAATATTGCTGACCGTTACCTTGTTCCTAAAGCAATCAAGAACAATGGTTTACGTGCTAAAGAGTTGACTGTGCATGAAGAAGCGATTCGTGACATCGTGCGTCGTTATACTCGTGAAGCCGGTGTTCGTAACCTTGAACGTGAAGTGTCTAAAATTGCACGTAAGGTAGTGAAAGAAGCAGTTAGCAAGAAAGCTAAAAATCTTCAGGTTGAAGTGAATGCGGGTAATCTTCCAGACTACTTGGGTCCACACAAATTTGACTACGGTATGGCGGAAGAAGAGGCTCAAATCGGCCGTGTAAATGGCTTGGCTTGGACTTCAGTGGGTGGTGAGTTACTGACTATTGAAGTTGCAGCAGTACCTGGTAAAGGTAAATTCATTACCACCGGTTCACTTGGTGATGTAATGAAAGAATCGATTACCGCTGCCATGACTGTCGTTCGTACCCGTGCGGCTGAGCTAGGTATCGAAGCGTCTCGTTTTGAAGAAACTGATGTGCACGTGCATTTACCAGAAGGTGCGACTCCGAAAGATGGTCCATCTGCAGGTTTGGCACTGACCACTGCTCTAGTTTCTGCATTCACCGGTATTGCGATTCGTCCAGATATTGCGATGACAGGTGAAACCAGCTTAAGTGGCCGTGCAATGCGTATCGGTGGCCTGAAAGAGAAACTGCTTGCTGCGCACCGTGGTGGCATTAAACTGGTGTTCATTCCACAGGAAAACGTTCGCGACCTTGCGGAAATTCCTGAGAATGTAAAAGAAGGCCTAGAAATCAAAGCTGTGAAATCGATTGATGAGATTTTACCTCTGGCTTTGATCGATATGCCGAAAGCACTGGTGAAACCGCCAATTGTGAAAGCAAGTGAAGAAGCTAAAGCTGCACGTCATTAAGACCTAAAGACTTTGAAAAACACCCTGCTCTGGCAGGGTGTTTTTGTATTTAGGCGAGGATAATTTTAAAGGCGAATCACCATATCGACCAAACCATTCACGACCTGAGCCATCTTGGTCAGATCCAGTTTATCTAAGGTATCCTGCTCGGTATTGTAGTAAGGATTACGATAATGCGCTGTGTCTGTAATCAACATGGTTGAATAGTTAAACTTGGCATAATTCAGATAACCAGAAAAATTCATGTCCTGAGCGAATGCTGGGCTAATAAAACGCTGACAGTCCAGACGCTTGAAACGTTGCATGGACGTGCAGTAATCTCCTGTCAAACCGGCTGATGCCAGATGTCCAATCGCAGCAATGAAGTTCCCATGCCGTGGATAGATCCATTTCAAACCTGTGGGATAGGTCTGCACCAGATTTTCATCATAATAGCCAATAGAATCCAGAATAATGACACCTTTCACTTTCTTTTTCTGGGTCTTTAAAGCTTTGGCATGTAGATAGCTTCCCATATGTTCAGTCTTGAAATAGGGCGGCTCCTCCAGTGTATAGAAAGCGAACTCGATATTATGTTTGAGTTTTGACTTTTGTAAGGCCAGTAATCGGGCTGTTTCCAGTACCCCTGCTACACCAGAAGCATTGTTATCTGCTCCATACAAGTCACTAAAGACATCATAATGCGCGCCAATAACCAGTTTGGTTTTGGCTTTGGCATTCAGTTGACACACCACATTTCTATAGCTTAGGCTATTTACAATATAGTTTTGAAATTGGCAAGGAATGCCAAGTAAACGCATCTGTTCTTTGAGCCATGCTGAGACCCGGTTTAATTCACTGGTATTTTTAAAATTCCGGTATTCATCTACACTGATAATTTGTTTGATAAACAGTTCCAGATGTTCTGTCTGTGCCTGTTTGGAGGAAAAATTTGCAGGTGCAGCAAAGCTCATGCCTGAACTGGTTAAACCGAGAATAATTAGTAGAAAAGTACAATATCTTTTAATAATGAGACTGGTCCGCATTTCTTATTATCCATTCCTTTATTATCAAGCGGATACTTGAATTATGGATATTAAAGCAACATTAAATTCATGATTTCAATTTCAATTTGTTTCCCTAGCTCAACTTCGTGTTGTTTGATCGTTATAATGAAGTATCTAATTATTGATCCAGTTCTATGAAAATCCGTATCTTAACCATCGGCCAGAAAATGCCGGCTTGGGTGCTGACAGGCTTTGAAGATTATTTCAAGCGTATTCAGCCTTTTGTACAGACTCAGGTGGTTGAATTGCCCATGGCGAAACGGGGCAAAAACGATTCTGAAGCCGATATTCTGAAATACCGGAATATTGAAGGTGACAGTATTTTAAATGCCTTGAAACAGAATGAAGTCCTGATTGCACTAGAGGTCGGTGGCCGTGAGTTTAGTACGGAAAAACTGGCTGAAACCATGAAAGGCTGGATGCTGGAAGGTCATGATATTGCCTTGGCGATTGGTGGGCCAGATGGCCATTCTGAAGCAGTCCGAAAAGCAGCAGCCTGGCATTGGTCCTTGTCTAAACTCACCTTGCCACATCCGCTAGTCCGTGTAATGCTGATTGAACAACTGTATCGCGCTATGAGCATCAACCATAATCATCCTTATCACCGTGCAGGCTGATCTGTTGATGCGTTCTGATTATGCAACGTTTTGTTGAACAATCCCCCCTGCCTTTGCTTTCCTTTTTATTGCATGATTAAAACATTGAATTAATGTGGTTTGACTTATGAACTTACAGACTTTGCCCGGCTTATTTATTTCTCATGGTTCTCCCATGCTCGCACTCAATCCTGAGCAGGTTGGCCCGGCATTGCATCGTTTAAGCCTGAATCTGCCACGTCCAACTGCCATTATTGTTATGTCGGCACATTGGGAAAGTGAAGCTCTGGAAGTCAATACAGGTATTCGTCCTGAAACTTGGCATGATTTCCGTGGCTTTCCACCTGAGTTATATGAGTTACGCTATCCTGCTCCCGGCAATCCAGAGCTGGCTGAGCAAGTCTTGGGCTTATTGGCCAATGCCGGGTTCTCTGCACATGCCAACAGCACCCGTCCGCGTGATCATGGCGTCTGGATGCCGCTCTTACATATGTATCCGGAAGCAGATATCCCGGTAATTGAAATTTCTTTACCAATGTCGATGAGTGCAGAAGAGATTTACAAGATTGGCCAGACGTTGGCGCCACTTCGTGAGCAGCAGGTTTTCCTGATTGGGTCAGGGAGCATTACTCATAATTTGCGTGAATTGTCTTGGCAAGGAAATAGCGATGAAGTTCCGGAATGGGCATCAACCTTCCGCAACTATGTAGCCAATAAATTAACTCATAGCGATTTTGATGCCGTTCTGGACTGGCAGTCTATTCCTCAGTTAAAACGTAATCACCCAACGCTGGAACACTTTGCTCCACTGTTCTTTGCTATGGGTACCGGCAACCGTTTCAGTATCGTGCATAGCAGTTTTACGATGGGCGCTTTGGGAATGGATATTTACCGTTTTGACTAACCGATAGCTTCGCTTATTTAAAATCTGACTTTTTAATTTGGATACATTTTGTTAGCAAAAGCTACGATTTGTATCCATATTTTTTGTTAATCTCTTGATTATAATCACGTTGAAACTTTAGCACATAGAATATAAACCAATGAAATTCAGTATTTTTGCGCTTGCCCTGCTCCCTTTAGCTTTAACTGCATGTCAATCTTCTCATCTTCCTGCCACTTCAGGAGATCCGGCTATTTCTACTCTATCCACTACATTAAAAACGCCTACACAAATTTTGCCCGCTTATACTTGGGAACTTGATCGTGGGCTGCAACGCCCGATTGTTCTGAGCTTTGATCAGCAAGGTAGACTGAGTGTAGCTTCTGGCTGTAATGGCCTTGGCACGAGCTGGACTGTTAAAGATAATACCCTGAGTACGGGTGACATGATGGGCACCATGATGGCATGTGATGCACCATTAATGGAACAGGAACGTTTTATCAGCCAGCTTCTGCAAAAGCGTGATATTCCGTTTAGCCTGGATCTAAGTGATGCCAATCAGCCGAAACTGAGTATTACTGCAGCTGATAGTCAAAAATATGTCTTTACCGGAAAAATAACACCGGAAACCAAATACCAAGGTCAGGCAGAAACCATTTTCCTGGAAGTTTCGCCACAGACTAAAGCCTGTACGGGTGTAGCTCAGCAAACCTGCTTACAGGTGAAAGAAATCAAATATGATGAAAAAGGTTTAAAGACTCAGGTCGATAAAGACTGGACTTTATTTTACGATCAGATTGAAGGTTTTCAGCATTCACCGAATGAGCGTCAGGTTATTCGGGTAAAACGTTATGAAATCAAAAATCCGGATGCAGACCAGTCTAAATATGCCTATGTATTCGACATGGCTGTAGAGCGTGAAACAGTCAAAGGCACTCTTTAAAGATAAAATCTGAACATAAAAAAACCGAGGCATTCACCTCGGTTTTTTTTCAAGCTTAAACTAAGTCAGACTTAGAATACGCCTTGAGAAAGCATTGCATCAGCAACTTTTACGAAGCCAGCGATGTTTGCGCCGTCTACATAGTTTACAGTACCGTCTTCTTTAGTACCGTATTTCACACAGTTGCGGTGAATTTCTTTCATGATCGCGTGCAGACGCTCGTCAACTTCTTCGAAAGTCCAGCCTAAACGCAATGCGTTTTGAGACATTTCAAGACCAGAAGTTGCTACACCACCAGCGTTAGATGCTTTACCTGGAGCATAAAGGATTTTCGCTTCAACGAATTTCTCAACTGCTTCAAGTGTAGAAGGCATGTTCGCGCCTTCAGCAACACAAATTACGCCGTTTGCAAGAAGCGCTGCTGCATCATTCGCATCAAGTTCGTTTTGAGTCGCACATGGAAGCGCGATATCACATTTGATACCCCAAGGACGTTGACCTTCAAGGTATTCAAAACCGTGTTTAGATGCAAATTCAGAGATACGGCCACGTTTAATGTTTTTCAGTTCCATCACTTCAGCAAGAAGCTCTTCAGTGAAACCGTCTTTAACGTGAACAGTACCCGCAGAGTCAGATAGAGAAACAACTTTAGCACCCAGGAACATTGCTTTTTCAGCAGCATACTGGGCAACGTTACCAGAACCAGAGATTGTTACCACTTTATCTTTGAAGCTTTCGCCACGAGTTTTCAGCATCTCTTCAGCGAAATACACTGTACCGTAACCAGTTGCTTCTGGACGAGCCAGAGAACCACCGAAAGTCAGGCCTTTACCAGTGAATACACATGAAGTGTCATTGCTGAGTTTTTTCATCATACCAGCCATGTAACCAACTTCACGGCCACCCACACCGATATCACCCGCTGGGATATCTGTATTAGAACCAAGATGACGATAAAGCTCGATGATTAACGCTTGGCAGAAACGCATGATTTCGCCTTCTGATTTGCCTTTAGGGTCAAAATCAGAACCGCCTTTACCACCGCCCATAGGCAATGTAGTCAGGGCATTTTTGAAAGTTTGCTCGAAACCGAGGAATTTCAAAATAGAAAGGTTCACTGACGGGTGGAAACGCATACCACCTTTGAATGGACCAATCGCTGAGTTGTACTGTACGCGGAACGCACGGTTAACCTGTGTTTGACCTTGGTCATCTACCCAAGCAACACGGAACTGGATCGCACGCTCAGGTTCAACTAGACGTTCTAGTAAACCATGTGCTGCGTATTGTGGATTCTTTTCAATGAATGGCCACAAACTGGTCATCACTTCTTCTACAGCTTGAAGAAATTCGGGTTGATGTGCATCACGTGATTTTACGTAATCTAGGAACTCATTAAGTGTGTTGTATTTCAACGCTTAATCCTCAGCAGAAAATGGATCAAAATTGGTCAAATTTACAATCAATGTTAAATTTTGGCGCAAAATATTAAATATCTTTTGTAACTAATCTACAATACTTTTTTGAAAAATAGTTTAAATTTAATTTGATAACAATTATTTATATTGATTATGAATATTTTTTCTGTGTACTTAAATGCCAATTGAATCAATGCTTAATTGTTAATTTATGCCTGATAATAATGCACAAAGTGACCTTTAATCGTGCATAACTTAGTTCCTTAAAAACATGTTAAAATTGTTAAATTGACATATTTTGTTTCATTCACTCTAAGGCTCAGCCCGAGCAGCCTAGGTTATTCATGAATTCGCAGATCTCTCTAGTCCAGTCTATTGATGCTTTATTGCCCCAAACCCAGTGCGGTTTATGTGGTCATCGTGATGGCTGCTTGCCCTATGCTCAATCCATTGCCGAGGGTGAAGATGCCAATAAATGTGTACCGGGTGGACAGCCCGTCGCTGATGCTCTGGCAACATTGTTAAATCGTTCTAAACTGCCCGCTGAAGAAAGTGTCTGGCCCATTCAGACGGATGGTCGTCCTCAGCGTATGAAAGCCATCATTCGTGAAGATGAATGTATTGGTTGTACCAAATGCATCAGTGCCTGTCCGGTCGATGCGATTATTGGCTCAGGCAAATTGATGCATACCGTGCTCACTGACTTGTGTACCGGCTGTGAACTCTGCATTTCGCCTTGCCCGGTAGACTGTATTGATCTGGTCGAAGATCTTCAGCCTTTGCCAACTGAAGCTCAGCGTATTGCTGAACAGGATGACTTGCGCAAACGTTACTATGCGCATATTCAACGCGAAGAAAAACGTCGCATTGACCGTAAGGGCCCTGTCGTTCGTGCCGAGATTAATACTGCCCTATTTGCCCAGTTCTCTGCTCAGGTCGATCAGGTTCCAGCCATTGAAATCGTGAAAAAACCAGCAGATGAAGTGGTTACACTTGATGCCAAAACCACGATTGAACTTGCAAAATTACGTACACAAATCAAAAAGTTAGAAAAACAGCTTTGGGTCCGTGAGGATGCACGCAAACGTCTGCAACTTGAAGAACTGATGCAGCAATTACAGGCTTTACAGGGATAAGATCATGACAACAGTAACAGCTAAGCCTGTAAAAAACATGACTAAAAAACAGATTCAGACTTTCTTTGAGCGCCTGCGTGAGCAGCGTCCGAATCCAAAAACTGAATTGAATTATTCAAGTCCATTTGAATTACTGGTTGCAGTGACCCTGTCTGCCCAAGCTACGGATGTGAGCGTGAATAAAGCCACCGATAAACTGTTTCCGGTCGCCAATACACCGGAAGCGATTTATGCACTCGGCGTGGATGGGCTGAAGGAATATATCAAAACGATTGGCCTGTATAATTCCAAAGCTGTGAACGTCATTAAAGCCTGTGAAATGTTAATCAAGAAGCATAACAGCGTAGTACCGGACAATCGTGCAGATCTGGAAGCTTTACCGGGTGTAGGACGCAAAACGGCGAATGTGGTGCTGAATACCGCCTTTGGTCAACCGACCATGGCTGTGGATACGCATATCTTTCGTGTTGGTAACCGTACCGGTTTGGCGGTGGGTAAAAACGTGCTTGAGGTCGAGCATCGTCTGGTCAAAGTGATTCCAAAAGAATTTATTATTGATTCACATCACTGGTTGATTTTACATGGTCGCTATTGCTGCATCGCACGTAAACCGAAGTGTCATGAATGTGTGGTCGCCGATGTCTGTAACTGGCCAGACCGTTTTGAATTTGGCGCAGGTCGCGCAATTCCGGTGAAAAATATTGAAGCTGAACGCTAGGTTCAGCTTTTTAATTTAAGTACTCGAAAAGTTTTTATTTTTTATTTTGCTCAGCCTGTTCTTGCTTGCGCTTTTGCTCAAGCTCGGCCTGTAATTTGGGATGCAGCTGACGCTCAGGCACCTTACCCACATTCTCAGCACGTTCTTCCTGACGTACTTTTTTCAGCATCTTGAAGCTGACATAGAACAGCGCAAACAGTACTGCCAGAAATACAATCATCAATCCCAATACAGCAAATTTCACAGCAGATCCTTTTGAACAACGCAATAAAAAGAGCCCTAATATGACTTAGGGCTCTTTGAAAGTCAAAATGATCGGAAACCGATTATTTTGCTTGATCCAGAATCGTGAAAAGATCTTTTTGAACTTCTTCGATTGGACGTAGACCGTTTAACTTGTCATAAGTCGGTGCATTTTCGCCTGAAGCTGCACGGCCTTGATAGAAGCCAACCAGCTGTTCAGTTTCAGTGTGGTATGAACCTAAACGGCGACGAATAGTTTCTTCCTGGTCATCTGGACGTTGTACCAGATCTTCACCAGTTTCATCATCTTTACCTTCCACTTTTGGCGGGTTGTAAACGATGTGATAAACGCGACCAGACGCCGGGTGTTGACGACGACCAGATAGACGTTGAACGATTTCTTCATCCGGCACATCAATTTCAATTACATGATCAATTGCAATGCCTTCTTTTTCCAGCGCTTCAGCTTGAGGAATCGTACGTGGGAAACCATCAAAGATACAGCCATTTGCACAGTCAGGTTGTGCAATACGCTCTTTGACCAGACCAATGATCAATTCATCAGAAACCAAACCGCCATTGTCCATGACGCTTTTAGCTTGTAGACCTAATTCAGTTCCTTCACGAATTGCAGCACGGAGCATATCACCGGTTGAAATTTGTGGGATATTGTAGCGCTTACAGATCAACTGAGCTTGTGTACCTTTACCTGCTCCAGGTGGTCCGAGTAAGATAATGCGCATATATAAACATCCTCATTTTTTAACTATGTATAAGATACCCAGCTTCACACGACCAAAACGTGTGCTGCTCTTTGGCATCTAATTATAAGAAAGCCACAAACAAATGGATTAAACCCGCAACAAAACCGGTAACTCCCCCCAGGACAATCAAGATCCATTCATCTTCCTGAAAAGCAGGACGTAATAGATTCTGAAACTCGTTAGGCGTCAAATCACGTATGCGGTCTCTAAACATTTGGTAGATCTTCTGTGCACGGCTCGCATTAAACGCAGGGTCGCTTACAGGCACCATCGTAATTTCAATCGAGCGATCGATCAAGTCTGTCTTGAGTTTTGCATACTCTTTTGGTCCTAAAGACAACTGTAAAGAGGTCCGAACCAGCGGTGTTTCCATAATTTCGTTAATATGACGTTTGACAATACGGCGGGTTTTATCTTTTTTACCACCATACATCATTTCTGTCATGATCGATTTTAGCGTAATCAGATCTTCTGTGACCACACTTGCAAATACGTCAGAAACTTCCTCCTGACGTTTCATAAATGCGCCTTGTATGTTATAGGTGCCAATTCTTGGAATTACCGGCTTAATCCAAGGGAATCTGTGATCGGCTGTACGCTTAAAGAATTGCGGGTATTTAATATAATGCGGTTCTACCGGATTAAATACCATCCAGATCGCAATCCAGTTAGTCAGGAAGCCCCAGATAGCAGCCCAGAACGGTACGGTCCAGTGCCATGGCACCACAAACCAGACCACCATCTGGAACAGGCCAAAGAACATCCCGATCAGGGCACTGATATGCCAGATAAAGTTGATTTCTTTCTGTCCGACTTTCAGGAACATGCGCACCATTAAACGACGATCGCCTTCCATTTGACTGACCACCATGTCGCGCATATCGACCAGTGACTCGACGTTCATGGTCAGTTCAGTCACCAATTCTTTTAATACCTGTGGCAGCTGTTTATGGGCTTGGGCATAAATACGGCGCTTGATTGAATAAGGCAAGTTTTCCCATAACACCGCATTTCGGTCCATCATGACTTCATCAATCAGATGTTCCAGTTCAAAACCGACCTGTTCCCCGATAATACGTGCCATATCATCCGGATCCATTGCCTGCAAGAACTCTTGGATAGAACCCAATTTAGACAAGGTATTATCCGTGATAATTCCTGAGATTCTTCCAGCTTTACGCGGCACAATACCTTGCCAGCCAACAGGAACAGGCCCGACATGAAAACCCCAAAAATTAATTGGATAAAACACCATTTTTAGCGCCATCCACACGTGAGCCCATGTTACGAATGCGGTCACCGGGATAATGCTGAGCACTGCCCAAAAATCTGGGCGATTCAAGAAGGCTTGCCACAATTCATTGACGTACTCAAGCATGCATAAATTCCATATTTAATTTTTTGTTCACAGAATACAGGTATTAATAAAGTTGAATATTTTGTCTATAAACCGATACTTAAAGTATAGGAGAATTGTAGTCTGGGTTCAGTTTCGGCTACAACGCGACCATTACTGTCCTGTAATTTCTCCCCCGCCCCAATACCGATACTAAAACTGCTGATCCGTTCTGAACTAAGCAAAACATACGCCAGATCAATACCTCCACCTAAACGGCTTTCGTATTTGCCATCAACCTGTTTGCTATCGATATGACCGGCATAAGCCCCTACATAATAACCATTTTTGTCCTTGCCGGTGAGGTGTGCAGGATAACGAAAGCCAACTTGTGCTCCAACTGTACGATCATCGTTGAGAAAAGCACCACCTTTCACATAAGCAATCCCATAAGGATTCACCCATTCAGTGTTTAGATGGATAAGTTTCTGGGTAAAACCGACCCCAACATTAAATGCTTTAGGCTCACGATCCTCAGTTCTGTTTGTCGTATTATTCACTTGATCATGTGCATATACCCCATTTGCAAAGAATGCAAATGCCAACAAAGGGTAAACTTTGTTCATTCCTTCACCATCTTCCTTAATTATAGTTTTTGGTAGAGTCCTATTTTTATTTAATTTTGACTTTATCAGAATTATTAAAACTCTTGTACACAGCACTTTACAATTTTCATGTCTGCAAAGTCAAAGTTTAAACACAGGAATTGCTACAGTCAGTTTTCCATTATCAAATCCCGTACAGTTGCGCTAGAATACTCCACTTTGATTCCTTTCCCTCTGGTCTTAAGTCGATCGCGTATGAAGCAGCACTTTCCTTTAAAAAATGCACAACAAGAAAAGCGCATCTATAGCAGTCGGGTCTGGATCTCTGTCGGTATTGTGGTTTTCTTTATGCTGCTGCTGGTCAGCCGCTATGCCTATTTGCAAATTTTTAATTTTGAAACCTTCTCTACGGCTTCTGACCAGAACCGTATTCGTCTGCAGCCCTTAGCGCCAGCACGCGGTTATATTTATGATCGTAACGGTATTTTACTTGCCGATAATTACCCGGTTTTTACAGCTACCTTAAGCCGCGCTGATGTGCAGGATATTGATGATACACTGAAACGTCTTACACCGATTCTAGAATTAACTGAAGAAGATATTGAACGTTTTCAGGCACGAATCAAGACGGCGCGTAAAACTGAGCGGGTATCGATCAAGCTGAATCTGAATGAAAATGATATTGCCCGTTTTAGTGAGGTGAAATATCTATTTCCGGGCGTCAATATTGAAACGCAGATGACCCGTTACTATCCGCATGGTGAACTCTTCGCGCATGTGATTGGTTATGTCGGCCGTATTAATGACAAAGAACTCAAAGAAATTGATAAGTATCTCTATGCCGGATCTAACCTGATTGGGAAAATCGGGGTAGAAAAATACTATGAAGATCTCTTACATGGTGTGCCAGGGAATGAGTCGGTAGAAGCTGATGCTTTCGGTAATGTCCTGCGTCATTTAGGCCGTAAAGAGCCGGTACGTGGTAATGATCTGTATTTATCACTGGATTATGGTCTACAAACCATTGCTACAGAGCAACTGGCCGGTCGTCGTGGTGCTATTGTCGCGATTGACCCACGTACAGGTGAAATTCTGGCGCTGGTTTCCAGTCCAAGTTTTAACCCTAATTTATTTGTCACTGGGATTAGTAGCAAAGACTATTCAGGCCTTCGTGACAGTTTGGATCAGCCACTTTATAACCGTGCTGTTCAAGGGGCCTATCCTCCAGGTTCAACGATCAAACCGATGTTTGGTATGGGTGGTCTGCATTATGGACTGGTCGACTGGAGTACAGCGATTTCTGACCCGGGCTACTTTACCTTACCGGGCGATAGTCACCGCTTCCGTGACCATAAAAAAACAGGTCATGGTGCTGTGAACCTGCATAAGGCGCAAGTAGTATCCTGCGATACTTATTTCTATGTCATGTCCTACCGCATGGGCATTGAAAAAATGAATAGCTGGATGCGCCAGTTCGGCTTTGGCGAAAAAACCGGTGTGGATTTACCAAGTGAAAGTTCAGGGCTTTATCCAAGTCCTGAATGGAAAATGCGTACCCGTAAATCTAAATGGTCACGTGGTGAAACCATCTCGGTGAGTATTGGTCAGGGTGCCTTTACCGCCACACCATTACAGCTCGCCATGGCAACTGCTATTACAGCAAATCAAGGCTCACATGTTACGCCTCACGTACTGCGTGAAAGTAAAGGTGCCAAACCTTTTACAGTACATAATGCCCCTAATGGTAAAATCGACTTTAATGGTCAACCAGATGACTGGATCAAAATGCGTGATGCGATGATCGATGTGGTTCAGTCAGGGACAGGTCGCGGAATCCGCACGCCGATGTATCAAATCGCAGGTAAAACCGGTACGGCACAGGTGAAAAGTATTGCGCAAGGTAAGCGCTATAATGAAGCCCTGCTGACTGAACGCCAGCTGGATCATGGTCTGTTTGTTGGTTTTGCTCCTGCTGAAACCCCTGAAATTGCAGTAGTCGTTGTCTGGGAAAATGGCCGACATGGGGGTTCTGCTGCACAACTGGCTAAACCGTTATTCGACTACTGGTTACTGTCTCGCGATAAAAATCCGATCCATCCTGCCGGCCATCAAATCAGTGGTGGTCTCATGACAGCAGGTATTAAACCAGGCGAATTGCCAAGTGGACCAAACCTGTTAAGTGCAGACCCGAATGCTACCCCAACTCAAGAAGGCAGTCAGGCGACCCATGCACAGCCAAACAATCCGCAACCTGCAACTTCTCGCTCTGCTCCTGCAGCCAATGACGATCAGGAATAATTCATGAAAAACCAACTTAGAATTATTGGTGGTGACTGGAAACGCCGTCAATTGGCTTTTGCCAGTATCGAAGGATTACGCCCCACACCTGATCGTGTGCGTGAAACTTTATTTAACTGGCTGATGTGGGATGTCCAGAATGCCTGTGTCTTGGATCTGTGTACCGGTTCAGGTGCTTTATCTTTTGAAGCATTATCACGTGGTGCAGCTTCAGTGGTGATGATTGAGCCGGATCGTACTCAGGCGCAATTCCTCACCCAAAATCTGGAATTACTCAAAGTCACCAAAGCACGTGCGCAACTTAAAATTGCGACAGCACAACAAGCATTAACCAGCCTGAAACAGCAGTTTGATCTGGTCTTTCTAGACCCACCGTATAGTCTGGACCTATGGGAAAGTTTGGCTACTCAGGCTGATCCACTGATCAAAGAAGATGGTTTTATCTATGTAGAAGCCGATCGTGAACTGAGTACATTGAAGTTACCAAGTTCATGGCGTTTAGTTAAAAATACCAAAGCCGGTACAGTACGCGCAGGGCTGTATCAAAAAAAGCAGCTTAAGACCTACTTATATTAAATACTCAAATAAAAAAGGACTCCTTAAAGGAATCCTTTTTCATAAATGGAAGGTAACGATTAACGATTACGACGCCAATCCCGATCGCCTCTGTCACGTTTCCAGTCACGATGATCTTTATGTTTTTTCCAGTCCTTATCACCACGATCCCGATCATCATGTCCATTACGATCATGATGACCGCGATAACCTTCATCCCAAGGATCAACCACACAGCCTGTTAGCGCTACTGCCAATACAGATGACAGTAATATCATTTTTTTCATTTTCATCACCTCTATACCGCACTCAATTAGTATCAAGTGATTTCATGAAGAGTACGCGGAGCCATTGTTGCACTCTTGTATGATTTTGTTCATTTTCCATACTTAATTAAAGGATTTGTCTCGGATTTAATAAAAATCATTTATGCATATTTACACTTAGATTCGCATAAATACAGCTAAGGATCTGCTTGGTTTTTCTAGCCATATTTTGAATACTACAAACTTTTCCAATATCCTGATTTTTATGACCTGGCTACTCTTTATTCTTGGTGCAATTATCGCAGGATTTGTACAGGGACTTACCGGTTTTGCTTTTGCATTAATTGCCATGTCATTCTGGGTATGGGGATTAAGTCCTCAACTTGCTGCGCCCTTAGTAATTTTTGCCTCGGTGTGGAGTCACCTCATTTCATTATCTAATGAACCTAGACTTCCTCATCTGCACCGAACCTTATATCTACCTTATTTAATTGCTGGTCTGATCGGTGTCCCACTCGGCACCTGGTTACTGAATATCGTTGAAGCGAGTACTTTTCGTATTTTGCTTGGTATATTTCTCGTGATCTGGTGTCCACTGATGTTGCTTAATCCACAGATTAAATTGATTCAACATTCAGGTAAAACTGCGGATGCAGGGATTGGTTTGGTTGGCGGCATCTTAGGAGGTTTAGGGGGATTCTGTGGTTCTGTACCCTCTGCCTGGTTAATGCTGAAGCAACTGCCGAAAGAACAGCAGCGCTATATATTGCGTCATTTTAATTTTGCCATACAGGTGTTTACCTTGGCCGCCTATTTACTGCAAGGCACCTTAAATCAGACTCACCTTCCCTATATGGCGGTACTCATTCTAGCTGTAAGTATTCCCGCTATTTTAGGCGCATGTCTGTTTCATCGAATTTCAGAATTACGTTTTAAACAGATTGTCTTAAGCTTGCTCTTCAGCTCGGGCTGCTTTCTCCTGATCAAGGAAGGCATTGACTCATTTGCGCGATAGAGCAGCTCTAAAACCTTACATCACTTTGCTTTCAGCCCTATTGCTGTTATGTTAGCCCGAATGATTCTCAGGCGGATATAAGCAATGCAAATTCGTGATCAAATTGTCCTTGTGACTGGTGGTGCTCGTGGATTGGGACTAGCCATTACCCAGCTCCTGATTCAGGAAGGTGCACGTGTGGTAGTAAATTACCATAGCAGCAAAACCCAAGCTGAAGCTTTGCAAAATCAGTATCCTGATCAGGTCTTTGCCTGTCAGGCAGATGTAACACAAGCTGATCAAGTAAAAGCTTTATTCACTGCCAGCAAGGCCCATTTTGGAGAAGCCATCCATTCCGTCATTAATAATGCGCTGGTGCAGTTTGAGTTTAATGGTGATGAGCGACCTAAAGTTGAAGATCTGACCTGGGAAAGTATGTCCCGTCAGTTTAGTGGAGCAGTTCAGGCCTGTTTAAATACAACACAAGCTGCATTAGAAGATATGAAACAGGCACATTTTGGTCGTATCGTGAATATTGGGACTAACCTGATTCAAAACCCTGTCGTTCCTTATCATGATTATACGACTGGGAAAGCGGCGCTATTGGCCTTTACCCGAACTACTGCGCAAGATCTTGGTCAGTATGGGATTAACGTGAACATGCTTTCAGGCGGATTACTGCAAACTACAGATGCAAGTAAAGCAACGCCTGACTTTGTCTTTGACCTGATTGCTCAATCCACTCCTTTACGTCGCGTGATTACACCTGAAGAATTTGCGTCTGCTATTCTGATGTTCCTGTCACCTTATTCACGTGCAGTGACAGGTCAAAACCTGATTGTCGATGGCGGACTGGTTAAAGGTTAAAGATCGCCAAGGAAGAATGAGATTCTGAATTTTATTCTTCTATTTTTTGACCAGTTGTTGAATAAAACTACTTTTGCATAGCGCATTTACTTCTACAATAGTGCGCTCCCCATCAAAGTTCATCTATTTTCTATGAAACTCCTAACGGCATTGCTCAGTAGCATGTTACTGGCAGGTTGTATGTCCAATGATCTTAAAAAGTCAGAACAGCTTCTGCGAAACTTCAATTGTGCCAAGATTGATACAGCGCAAATGCCACACAGTAGTATGACGGATTATTATCAACACATGCTATACAGCAGCAAAACCAAGGTCGAATCTTATATTGAGCAATATCATCAAGGAGAAGAGCTTTTTGACCTGCCTTTATATGAAGTGGTAGAACAGCAATACAATCTTTATAAAGATGCCTGCCAGAATCTGGGGGGAATTTTATCTGAAGAGAATCAAAATTAAATTCGGTATTTATATATCGTACAGAAAAGCAGAGTCCATCCCTCTGCTTTTATTTTTCCTGAAATTAAAAATAGCGTTGATCAATACTGAATTTTTCAGGAAATTTAGGTTCAATATTGGCATAGAACGTCATGATCTCAGCCATATCCTGTTCATAATTTCCTGTTGGATAAATGATTTTACCTACGCCCGCTTCTTTTTTTGCATAATCCATATAAGCCAGCGCAATTGGCACACCCGCATTGATCGCCACATGATAAAAACCAGTTTTCCATTGTTCCTGACGGGCGCGTGTGCCTTCCGGTGTAACCAGCATGACTAGTTTAGGATGCTCTTTAAATAGACCTGTCATGACCTGAACCATGCTTGGACGTGGCTCACCCGGTTGTTTGGGACGACGGTCAATACCAATTCCACCCATTGCACGTACAAAAGGCCCAAATGGAAATTTCATATAGCTGTCTTTAATGGTCAGACGCACATTCACTTTTAATGCCTTTAAGGCCAAACGTGCATATAGTGCATCCCAGTTACTGGTATGTGGCGCTGCAATCATCACACATTGATCAAGGTCTTCGGGCCATTGGTCATCGGTTTTCCAGCCCATTAAATTTAAAGTTTTCTCAGCTAAATTTTCAAACACAGCTACATCACAATCATTATCAAAATTTCGCCACAGTCTAACAATGCAGCAGAATATAGATAGTGCATCCTGATCAATAAAACATCAATTAATATATATTTGTATTTTTAAGCTTTAGGAAGAATTTCAATTTATTGTTATTTGAATATTTCTTCTTTCACTACCTATTGCAAGCTCACTCTTTTAAGCAAATAGTGAGTTCAATTTATTTTACTGATTTATATATTTTTCCATCCTAATTTTAGGATATGTCGATTTTAGCTTTCTTTCTATACTTCGCTGACATAATAAATTTCAGGAAGATTTTCATGAAAAAGACTTTAATTTGTCTTGCCTTAGCGGGGTTACTTACAGCATGTGGCGGTTCAGATAATGATCGTACAGAGGGTTCATCACCTGTTCCACCTACAGCTCCGGTCGGGACCGAAACTGGTGTACTGACAGATGGAATTATCTCAGGGGTAACATATATCACCAGCAGCGGTGCGGAAGGGGTTACTAATGAAAAAGGTGAATTTAAATTTAATGATGGAGAAAAGGTTAAATTCCTGATTGGTGACGTACAACTAGGTCAAGAAATTGAAGCGAAAGAACGTGTTACTCCGTTAGATTTAGCACAAACTGAAAATGCACGTACCAATCTGATGGTGCTTTTACAGTCTTTAGATACAGATAGTAATCATGACAATGGGATTAGCATCAGTACTGAAGCTGCTAATGCCCTTCTTAATAAAAGTTTAGATTTTTCTAAGGCCCCTACAGCATTTGCTACAGACGTGGTATCAACAGGCGTAGTTACCACAGAAAAATTGATTACACCTGAAAAAGCTGCAGAAAACTTCCAGTCAACTTTCTATAAAGATATTGCCGGTACTTGGGAAATTGGCCGTAATGCAAACAGCGCTGTTCTAATCCATATTTTAGAAGATGGCCGTTATGCCTTAGGTCAAGCAGAAGCTGCTGATGGTGATGGAACGCCTGGCATTGAAACTGGAGAGTTAAACTGGAATGCAACTACCAGTGTAATTTCACCGCGTATTATTCAAGACAGTAATGGTGAATGGGGACTCTCACATCCTGCAGGAGGCAAACCTTATACGTTAAACTATGATGGAACGACCTTAATTCTGACAGAACCGGGGATCAATACCGAATACCGTTTAAGCCGCGTCAAACAGTCTGCTAATGGTCTGGTAGGTGCATGGAGATTTAGTGACACCCATTTATTTGCCTTCTTTGACACAAACTATTATTTCTTCCTGGACACTGAAGGCGGAGATGATTGTGGCTGGCCTGGTATTGAATATGGCAAATTTATCCTCTCAGGTAATACACTTACGACCACTGAAGTTTTATTCGATACCAATGAATGTGGCGGATTACAAGACAGTTCCGATGGCAGCAAGACCATTGCAAACATCAATGTATCGGCTGAAACTCTGATCTTGCATCCACAAGGTGAAGGTCCTGTAACATTACAGCGCGTTAGATAATGAGCACTGCCTACCTAAAGAATTATCTTTAGGTAGGTTTAATTAATATGTTCAAAATGAATCGTACATCCCATCAATAAGTGCATCAGCTCAATTTGTGAAGTGCAGTCAGTTTTTTCATAAATATTCTTAAAATAAGTGCGTACTGAACTTAAAGTGATCCCACATTTCACTGCAATTTCTTCTAATTTATAGCCATTGATTAAAAGTTCACACAAATCAAATTCACGTTTTGACAGTTGATATGCTTGCTGCAAATAAGCTCTAGATAATGAATAATGCCGGTTTTTGTCTGTCATAAATACAGCAATCTGATGCTGAGCTTCAGAAAATTGCTGCATTTTTCTCAACCTTTTAAAAGGCACAACAGTGAGCATCAATTGCTGTCCTTTAGAATCCTGCAAAGCCAAGACCCCGCCTATTTCACTCGACATACTGGTATCTTCCAGCAAAGCACTCGATAGCAATCTTTCCAGACGTTCCTGATCACCTACCGGTGTTTTCAGCCGGTTATGCATATCCATTTCCAGACATGTTGAAGCTTCAATCATGCTTTGTGCTAGTGGATTTGAATAAGATAACTTGAGATCCTGATCCAGCAAAATAATACCGATTTTTAAACAGTCTAATACGGTATATAAGCTGATATTGTCTTGTTGTACCAAACTGATTTGCCGATGAATCTGTAAAGAGCGACGCAAATGTATGCCGATCCGTTTGAGAAAATTCAGTTCAGCTACTTCAAAACCTTGAGTGTGCGGAGCACGATGTAGTCCCATGACTGCCCAGCGATAATTTCCTCTGTCCAGTAATACTCCCGCCATATATCCTATCCCTGTAGGCTTAAGGCATTTTTCATAAAAGATATACTGCTCTGTTCCAGGTTGATCTGCATAATGACGGCAGTCCTGATTAAGTGCCTCCCCCATATCAATTTTATTCCATAAAGGCATATGCAGCTTCATGTCAATGACCCGAATCCGTTCCTCCTGATAAGCAGCCAGACTTTCTTCCGGGATATTGTAAGTATAAACAAAGTCATAGGCTGGATTGAATTGATCAAGGCCGGTAAAAATTGCACTATGACTCTGGGTATATTGCACAATATCCTGAATGACCTCTAGCCATAAAGCAGGCAATAAAGCAGCATCATATATTTTCGCGATGATATTATTTTCCTGTTCTGCTTTCATGACCGCTCTTATTAATAATTATTTCTATCAAATCATAACCTTAAGGTTTATAAAATAAAACTAAAGAAAACCTATCGCTTATTTTGTATTTTAATTATCTTAGTTTCTCATCTACATATATTTAATCCGTTTCACTTAACGAATCAATTTTTAACAAGATCTCTCTGTATATTGATAGCTCATACTCTTAATGTAAATCCTAATACAGAAGAACAAGAGGATGATCTTCAATGAAAAAAATATTATGGCCTGCTTTATTGGTAGTAACAGTTACTAGTTTAAGTGCATGTTCTAAACAGAATGACCGCGATATGGCCAGTGCAGATACTCAATCTAATACCACAAATGCTCCTGTTACTACAGAGACTACAAATAGTCAAAGCAATATGAGTACTGAGATGAGCAGTAATGCTACTGTCAACTCAAACTGGGCAGGCGAATATGAGGGTGTTTTCCCGTGTGCTGACTGCGAAGGGATTAAAGTTGAACTAGATCTTAATCCTGACAAAACTTATGAATTGAGTGAGGAATATTTAGGTAAAACTGGAAATAATGAAACTGAGACCAAAGGTAGCTTCACTTTCGATTCTCAACAACCTTCTATTATCGTCCTAGATGGAAAAGCTGAAAACCGGAAGTTTTATGTAGGTGATAATTTCGTTGAAGCTCGTGATATAGAAACAGGTAAGGAAATACAGAGTAATCTGAATTATAAATTAGTTAAAAAATCACCTTAATCATTTTGTAACTTAATAAAAATCCCCGCAAATGCGGGGATTTTTTATTTCAACTATGTTGAGGGTAAATTATTTACCGCCAAACACATATGAAACACCTACACGGCCACCAACTTCGTTACCGCCAGCGAAACCAAGAGCAGCACTTAGAGAAGTACGGCCATCAGCGAATACGCTTGCAACACCTAAAGCACCGGCAGTTTCACCTTCATAGTGACCTACACCACCGAATACTGCGAATTGACCAGCACCGATGTTAGGAATTTGTTGTTGAGCAGCTAACGCAATTGCAACACCACGGTAAGCAGTTTGCTCTACGTCATCAATACGGCTGTTCAAACGAGCTGCTGTAGAATTGAATTGAGTTAAACGAGTATCAACTTCTGCAATTTTAGCATCGATAGCGGCAGTTGCACCACCTACAGCCGTACCTACTTCAGCTTTGATATTATCAACAATACTTACGCCACCAATTTGGTAATCAGCCGCGTTAATTACGCCAGTTGTATTAATACCTTCAGCAGTAATAGTAGTTTGAGCTGTTACAGCACCATCTTTAGAGTTAGTAGCTTGTAAACCATATGTATTGCCTTCTGTGCCACTTGCAATAATACCTGTAACAACTTCTTTAGAAGTAGTACTTACTACAGAATCTGCACCTGGTTTAATAAAGGTTGTGCCTTCATCAAATGTCCAGTTTGGATCTGTACTACCAACAATTACACCTTCTGCATTGTTACGTGTTGTAACAGACTCACCATAAGTAACAGCTGTTTGATTAACACGCTTAGTTTCGATACTAGATGTAGTAGTACCACCTTTAGAGAAATCTGCTACACCTGTTGCAATTTGATTTAGATCTTCTGCTGTCAAATCTGTTAATGTCAATACACCATTTACATCTGACTTGTAGAAACCTTCGCCAATAATTTCAATTACTTGATCACCAGTTTCGGTAAGATAAGAACGAATTTCCTTACGATCTGCTGGATTGACAGTACCCGCAGTAACTGTATTTTTTGTATGTGTACCATTTACATAGTCAATAATAGAACCTTCACCTTCGTTAGAAGTTAGAAGAATGCCATTACCTGTTACATATGTGTTTTGGTTATTAGCTTGTTGATATTCTTGAGCCCAAATACCATAGACTGGTTTATCACTTACTCGGTCAATGTAACCAGCTGCTAAATATGAACCATATGCATTAGTAGTTGTTACACCACCCTCTGTTACGGAACCTGAGATTTCCGCTAGGACTTCACCTGTTGGATCAACTAATTGACCATTTAAAGTTAAGTCTGTAACTCCAGTCGTAGAAGTCGTTACGCTATCATAACCCCAGTCTGCATATTCACCGAAATGTTGCTCATCTGGTGTACCTACAACTGGTGGAGTTTGGGTAAAATTAGTTTCAATTTGACCACCAATTAAAAGGTTATACCCTTCAGGAAGCTCTGTACCAACTTCGGTTAATGTGCCATCAGCATTTTCTTTATAAAAAACATCTGAACCAATCACACCATTACCTTGGTTCAAATTTAACTTAATCAGTTGATCCCCAGCTGCATTTTGATATAACCATGCATCAGAAAGTGTTTGTGCGGCATTAGCACTAAAACCTACAAACGCTAATGCAGCTGCCAATAGAGATTTTTGAAATTTCATATAAATTTCCTTCAATTTTTATAAAAAGACTGGTCTACCCTAGGATGATGTAAACCAGCAAAACTGAGTTGAATGTCTGGTTGTTCTGGAGACTGCCATCCACCCCCTGCCGCTGCTATAGCGGTCTTGCAGCAATAATATACAAAACATAACAAATTTATCAATCAAAATTTGATTTATTTTTAAATTATTTTTCTTAATATTACTAAAAAAATGATAGCTTAATTATAAGATACTGTTTTATTTGAATTATTTTAAATTAATATACATCAACTGAAAGTTTATATTAATAGATTTATTTACTAATAGATTATTTAAGTTAAACTAAAAATATTAAATTTAAGACATAAAGAAAATTCATTACAAATAATTACAACAAGTTATCTTAAATAAAGTTGTTACAATTGAAATATTTTCGAAGTTTTCTTAAAATTAGGCTCTGAAACATTGTAGTATTTAAAATACTTTTTAAGGCTAGGCTTAAAAGTATAGGAATAGATAGAAGGAATTTATGAGCAGCCAAAAAGAAAAAAATCTATTTGCTGAACGGCTGAAAAGTGCTTTAACAAATGCAAGACATCCTATAAGTCCTACTTATTTATCAAAAGAATTTAATTATCGTTATGACGGTCCAGCTATTTCAGTACAGTCAGCAAATAACTGGTTGTTAGGAAAGGCAATTCCTAGCCAAGATAAATTGGCAATACTCGCAATTTGGCTTAATGTTTCCAACCAATGGTTAAGATTTGGAGACCATGATTTTAATCCTGCCCCTCAAGTTTCAGAACATGATACTGAAGATTTGGATTATTATTTAAAGTTTCGCTCTTTAAAAAATACCCAGAAAGATATTATTAAAAAGTTGATTGATGAATTTAATCAATTGTAATCTTTTGAGTGAAGTAAGCTAATAGCTTTCTATGTTCATATTCACTTTTCTTTAAACGATCTTCATACTCTCTTAATTTTCGGTATAAAGATTTTAATTCATCTTTACTCACCAATACAAGTTTAGATTGATCATCTGAACTCTCACCCTCATTTATAACTGTATTGCTCATATTGCCATATATATCAATTATATTTTGATCAAATAATAAATCAAAACTTTACAAAAACCAAGCCTAAAAATATTACAAAAGTAAACATTTTTCATTTATTTAAAAAAAATTGAATACTTCATCAATCATTTATGACTATAAGTCAACTTAAGTCTCAAATTCTACTATATTTTTCACGAAAATCTCACTTTTATTTTATTTAAAATTAAAAAAATCCCCACAAATGCGGGGATTTTTTACATCATATGATCGAACGATGAATTACATCATACCGCCCATACCACCCATGCCGCCCATATCAGGCATAGCTGGTTTTTCTTCTGGAATTTCAGTAATCATACATTCTGTTGTTAACATCAAGCCCGCTACAGATGCAGCATGCTCAAGTGCAGAACGAGTTACTTTCGCAGGGTCAAGAATACCCATTTCCAGCATGTCACCGTATTCGCCTGTCGCAGCGTTATAGCCATAGTTACCTTCACCGTTCTTCACAGCATTGATCACTACAGATGGCTCATCACCAGCATTGGCTACGATTTGACGAAGAGGAGCTTCGATTGCACGACGAAGAATGTTGATACCTACGTTTTGGTCATCGTTAGCACCAGTCAAACCATCAAGTGCAGATGCAGCACGTACCAGTGCAACACCACCACCTGCAACAACACCTTCTTCAACTGCAGCACGAGTTGCATGAAGTGCGTCGTCTACACGGTCTTTCTTTTCTTTCATTTCAACTTCAGTTGCAGCACCGATTTTGATGACTGCTACACCGCCTGCCAATTTAGCAACGCGTTCTTGAAGTTTTTCTTTGTCGTATTCAGAAGTAGATTCTTCGATTTGAGCACGGATTTGCTGTACACGTTCAGAAATCTGATTTGCATCACCAGCACCATCAACAATCACTGTATTTTCTTTAGATACAGTTACTTTGTGTGCAGTACCTAAGTGTTCAAGTGAAGTTTGATCTAACTGCATACCGATTTCTTCAGAAATCACAGTACCGCCTGTCAGGATCGCGATATCTTGAAGCATTGCTTTACGACGGTCACCGAAACCAGGGGCTTTAACAGCACATACTTTGATAATGCCGCGCATGTTGTTTACTACAAGTGTAGCCAACGCTTCGCCTTCAACATCTTCAGCAATGATAAGAAGAGGCTTACCAGTTTTCGCAACAGCTTCCAAAACAGTGATCAATTCACGGATGTTGCTAATTTTCTTGTCAACCAACAGGATGTATGGGTTTTCAAGTTCAGCAGTCAACGTATCTTGTTTGTTTGCAAAGTATGGAGAGATATAACCACGGTCAAACTGCATACCTTCTACAACATCAAGCGAATCTTCGAAGCCTGAACCTTCCTCAACAGTGATTACGCCTTCTTTGCCCACTTTTTCCATTGCTTGTGCAATCAGAGAACCTACAGTGGTGTCAGAGTTTGCAGAGATCGAACCGACTTGCTCAATCGCTTTAGAATCAGAAGCAGGTTTTGCAGTTTGTTTAATGTTTTCAACAACAGTTTTCACTGCAAGGTCGATACCGCGTTTCAGATCCATTGGGTTCATACCCGCTGTTACTGACTTGATCCCTTCGTTCAGGATTGCTTGAGCCAATACAGTTGCAGTTGTTGTACCGTCACCTGCGATATCATTGGTTTTTGAAGAAACTTCACGAACCAGTTGCGCACCCATGTTTTCGAATTTGTCTTTTAGGGTGATTTCTTTCGCAACAGATACACCATCTTTAGTGATGTGCGGTGCACCGAAAGAACGGTCGATTACAACGTTACGGCCTTTAGGACCTAAAGTCACTTTCACCGCATCTGCAAGGATGTTCACACCAGCGATCATTTTTGAACGAGCTGAATCACCAAATTTTACGTCTTTAGCTGACATATTTGACTCCGAATATTGTTGTATCTTTACAAAATCTGAATTGGAATGAGTAAAACGATCTGGCGCAGATTAAGCTTCTAATACTGCCAGAATGTCAGACTCTTTCATGATTAAAAGTTCTTCGCCGTTTACTTTTACAGTTGTACCTGCATAAGTACCGAACAATACTTTGTCGCCAACTTTTACGTCTAACGCGCGTACGCCATTGTCAGTGATTTGACCATTACCAACTGCAATGATTTCACCTTGTGCAGGTTTTTCAGCAGCAGAACCTGGAAGTAAGATGCCCCCAGCTGTTTTTGTTTCTTCTTCAACACGACGAATAACAACGCGGTCATGTAATGGACGAATGTTGCTCATAAATAACTCCATCAGACTAAGTCTTTTTTAGATCACCGATGACGACTTATTTATTCCATTGGTCATCATCAAAATTTTTTGATGTCCTTTTTATGGAGATGGAATAAAACGCTTCAAGGGCAAAAATGAAAAAAAATTGGTTTTTTTTTAATTTTTTGATGGATTGCGTATTTTTTGTCTATTTATTTATGGGATCAGGCTGTGGAACAAAGGTTTTTAACTGTTCATCAAAACAATATTGCGTAATTTTTCCTGTTTCATCAATTGCATTAAAGCTATTCGGCTGATTCTTATCGAGCCGATGTGACGCAGAAGTCCCGGCATGTACATCATAAACCGGATGATCTCCTCCCAATTCGAATATATGGTTCAAATCATAGACTGCGGTATGATGCAAATGCCCATGCAATACAGCAAACAGACCATGTTGCGACCAAGACTCCAATGCAATTTTGGCCATCAGGGGAATATCCTTAAACCCCCGCCTATTCTGAAATGGCACATAAAAAGGTTGATGACTGACAATAATCTTAATTTTGGAAGCAGGTGCCTGCTGTAGTTTTAGGTCAATCCTTTGAATCTGCTCAAGTGATAAATGGCCTTTGGTATGATATCGACGTCTAATTGAATTTACCCCAATCAGATAAAAATGTTCAGTTTCTAAAACAGGCTCGAGTTCACCGAAAAATAATTGATAACGGGTAAATGGAGTAAATAGCCGATTCCATAAATGATAAAGCGGAATGTCATGATTCCCCGGGATCACCAGATAAGGCGTATTCAACTGATCCAGAAACCGTTTACATGCAAAGAACTGCCCTAAACGTGCTCGCTGGGTGAGATCGCCACTGACTACCACCGCTTCCAGTGCATGATCCCGACAAAATTGCTGGATGGCTTCCAAACATTCAGGTCTTTCTGTACCAAAATGTAGATCAGAGAGATGCAGAATCATGCGGCACCATTACACTTAAACTATTTTTTAAAACTGAAATATTTAACGGTGGTGTTATTTCTACCGTTTCCCCATCTATGGCAACCATTAATTTTTTGCGTTTAGACTCAATTCGCACCTGATCTGCAGCAAAACTATAGACATCGGAGGCTTCATCAATTTTGCCCCGAATTAACTGATATACCAGCTTGAATAACGTCAGCTTGTCACTTTTAGAGACCACAACCCCAGCCACCTTCCCTTGCTCAGCAGCTTGGGCAATCCGCATTTTCATGTCTGCTAACTGTAGTGGATTATTGCCAAAGAAAATCAGTGGAGTTTTGACCGGATATTTCTTCTGATCTACCCAGATTTCCAGTTTTAATTCTTTACGGTCACGAATCAACACATCGAGTGCTGAGGTATAGGCATGTAAAGGGAAACGGCCAAATATGCGATTATAGTCTTCACGTTTTTTAATAAATAAGGGATATAAGCCCAGACTAGCATTGTTCAGGTAGATTTCCTGATTGATGCGTGCCACATGGATACGTTTGGTTTGACCCGTTGCAATGACTTGTGCGGCTTCAACCAAATCTAAGGGAATATCCAGCAATCTTGCCGCATAGTTAAAAGTACCTAGAGGCAATATTCCGACTGGAATATCAGTTTCAAGCAGGTGTTTGGCGACAGAGTTCAATGTTCCATCTCCTCCTGCTGCCACGACCACACCATGATCCGGCGATTGTTGATGCCGTTGCAGCACTTCAGCAATGACTTTTTTGAACTGTTCTGGATCGTTGATTTCAAAGGCTTTAGTCTCAAAATCATGCGCTGCAAAAATATCTAGTAATTGCTCATATTTTTCTTGTTGGTCGAATAGACGGAAACCAGAATTATGATTATAAATAATGGATAAGGGTTTAGATTGATTAGACATTTTTTACACAGATTGATGCACACCTATTGGCATTTTGTCCAATTCATAAACAATTAATAGTTGCTTTATGTAAAATTCGAATGGCGACCATTTATTTAATCAATAACAAATATAACTGAACAATTTTAATTAAACATTTGATTTAAATAAAAATAATTAAAATAAATACCACACATAAAGTTAATAAATATATATTTAAGATTTTTAATTTATTTATATCTTATTGTTTTATATAAATTTAAACAGAAAATAGCATAATATTCCAAATAAAATCCAGCACTTCTTTAGTCTTATTTTTTTGATGATTTTATGCTTTAATACAGCCACTTTTTTTCATATTTCATCTGGCCAGTATTTTATTGACCAGATTGTACTTTGTACAAAATTTTGTACACATTTGAGATAGGCCTCACCATGACCCAAGTGAACGCACCAGAATTCGTTCGTCACCCTAAGCTTATTGCATGGGTGGAAGAAATTGCTAAATTAACAAAACCAGCAAAAATTGAATGGTGTGACGGTAGCGCAGAAGAATATCAACGTTATATCGACTTGATGATCGCTAACGGCACAATGCAAGCGCTTAACCAAGAGAAACATCCTGGTTCTTATCTTGCAAATTCTGATCCCTCTGACGTTGCTCGTGTTGAAGACCGTACTTTTATCTGTTCTGCAAATAAAGAAGATGCTGGCGCGACCAATAACTGGGAAGATCCAGCAGTTATGCGCGAAAAATTGAATGGTCTGTTTGATGGTTCAATGAAAGGTCGTACCCTGTATGTGGTTCCATTCTCTATGGGTCCATTGGGTTCACACATTGCGCACATCGGTATCGAATTAACTGACTCTCCTTATGTAGCAGTCAGCATGTCTAAAATGGCTCGTATGGGTAAAGCTGTTTATGACGTTCTAGGTACAGATGGTGAATTTGTTCCTTGCGTACACACTGTGGGTGCACCACTTGAAGAAGGTCAAAAAGATGTTGCTTGGCCTTGCAACAAAGAAAAATACATCGTGCACTACCCAGAAACTCGTGAAATCTGGTCATTTGGTTCTGGTTACGGCGGTAACGCATTGTTAGGTAAAAAATGCCTGGCTTTACGTATTGCATCTTATATGGGTCGTCAACAAGGCTGGTTAGCTGAACACATGCTGATTCTTGGCGTAACTAGTCCTAAAGGTGAAAAACACTACATCGCAGCTGCATTCCCATCTGCTTGTGGTAAAACAAACTTCGCAATGCTGATTCCACCAGCAGGTTATGAAGGTTGGAAAATTGAAACTGTAGGTGACGATATTGCCTGGATCAAACCAGGTGAAGATGGTCGCTTATATGCAATTAACCCTGAAGCTGGTTTCTTCGGTGTAGCTCCTGGTACAAATACCAAAACGAATCCGAACTGTATGGCAACGCTTCATAAAGACGTGATCTATACAAACGTTGCTGTAACTGACAACGGTGAAGTTTGGTGGGAAGGTCTGACTAAAGAAGCACCTGCGAATCTGACTAACTGGAAAGGCCAACCACATACTGGCGAAGAAAAAGCGGCTCATCCGAACGCTCGTTTCACAGTTTCTGCTGGTCAATGCCCTTCTATCGATGCGGATTGGGAAAATCCAGCAGGTGTTCCAATTTCTGCGTTCATCTTCGGTGGTCGCCGTGCAGACACAGTGCCTCTGATTTCAGAAGCATTTGACTGGGTTGATGGTGTTTATAAAGCTGCAACCATGGGTTCTGAAACAACTGCTGCTGCTGTTGGTCAACAAGGTATCGTTCGTCGCGACCCATTTGCGATGCTTCCATTTGCTGGCTACAACATGGCTGACTACTTCACTCACTGGTTAGAAATGGGTGAGAAAGTTGGCGAGAAAGCTGCTGCTGCTGGTAACAAGCTTCCTGGTATCTACAACGTGAACTGGTTCCGTCGTGATGCTGAAGGTAACTTCGTATGGCCTGGTTTCGGTCAAAACATGCGTGTTCTTGAGTGGATCATCGATCGTTGTGAAGGTCGTGCTGATGCTGTTGAAACTCCAATCGGCCGTGTACCTACTTACGAACAGCTAAACTGGACTGGTTCTGATTTCACTAAAGAACAATTTGACCTGGTAACTTCTCAAGACAAAGATCAATGGATCAAAGAACTTGAAAGCCACACTGAATTGTTCAACAAATTGGGTGATCGTCTGCCAGAAGCGTTGAAAAAACGCCAAGCTGAACTTCTTGAAGCGGTTAAATCTGCTTAATTGCTGATTTAATTTTAAAAAGGTCGCGTAAGCGGCCTTTTTTATTACCTTAAGATAAGGTTAAAGCCAATTTTTTAATCTATTTTACATCTAAATAAAAACTACCTTTACCATTCATTAATCCCCTTAAAGAACAGCATTTAACCAGTTAATCCAATATAAAAATCAAGCAATTACTCTAAACAAATGGTAAATTTATGTTTTATAAAAATATTTGAAAACTACATTATTTATTAAGACTAAAGTCCTATAAAAAGAGAAAACTTGGAGGCGTATAAGTATATGAAATCTCCTCACTTTCTCTCTCACTAAAACATAACTTTTTAGATTTTATAGCAATGAAAATTTAAAAAAGATGTGTTTTACAGCATTCCTTTGGAGCAATGTTGTGAATCAGCCACTTCCTGAAGCTGCTACACCGCAGCTTGATCGTAAAACACGGGTTAAATCTATTCTCGGTGGTTCTGCAGGTAACCTGGTCGAATGGTACGACTGGTATGTTTATGCAGCCTTTACCTTATATTTCGCTTCACAGTTCTTCCCTGATGGCGACAATACCGTCAAACTTCTTCAGGCTGCTGCTGTATTCGCACTTGGTTTCTTGATGCGTCCGATTGGCGCATGGATTATGGGGATTTACGCTGACCGTAAGGGTCGTAAAGCCGGTTTAACACTTTCTGTATCTTTGATGTGTGTCGGTTCCCTGATTATTGCCTGTGCACCCACCTATGATTCAGTGGGCATGCTCGCCCCTGCGCTGCTGTTATTTGCTCGTTTATTACAAGGTTTGAGTGTAGGTGGTGAATACGGTTCAAGTGCCACTTACTTGACTGAAATGGCAGGTAAAAATCATCGTGGTTTCTACTCAAGCTTCCAGTATGTGACCCTGATCTCAGGTCAACTATTGGCACTCTGTGTCTTGATCTTCCTACAACGCACTTTGACTGAAGCACAACTCACTGAATGGGGCTGGCGTATTCCCTTCTTGATTGGTGCATTCTTAGCGATTGTGGTGTTCTGGATCCGTCGCGGTCTGGTAGAAACACAATCTTCAAAACAGGCTGTTGAACAGGCGAAAAAAGGTGGTCCTAAATCCGGTGCCTTAGCATTATTCACTAAATACCCTAAACAGGCATTTACCGTGATCATGCTGACCGCAGGTGGTACTTTAGCTTTCAATACTTTCACTACCTATCTGCAGAAATATCTGGTGAACACTTCAGGTTTTGAAAAAACCACAGCGACTGAAATCACGACTCTTGCGATCTTTGTATTCATGTTATTGCAACCAGTTGTGGGTGCACTTTCTGACAAAATTGGCCGCAAGCCAATCATGATTGCTTTTGGTGTGCTTGGTGTACTATTTACCATTCCTATCTTTAATGGCTTAGGCTCAACTACCAACCCAACTACAGCATTCATGCTGTGTATGAGTGGTATGGTGATTGTGACTGGTTACACAGCGATTAATGCCGTAGTGAAAGCTGAGCTATTCCCTGCCCATATCCGTGCCTTAGGCGTAGCTTTGCCTTATGCGATTGCCAATACACTATTTGGGGGTACAGCAGAACTGGTAGCTTTAAGTTTTAAAAATGCCGGCCATGAAAACTACTTCTTCTATTACATTACTTTTATGATTGGCCTGTCGCTGCTCACTTATGTCTTTATGAAAGACACTAAAAAGCACAGCATGATTACTGATGACTAAGTAACTGTATTGCTTTAGGAGCTTTCCGGATGGAAACATTCGGAAAGCTTTTTTATTGGAATTTTATGTTTACTGCCATTCCGCTATTTCGTTGCTATGGCATACTTGTCTGATAAAAATACGGGAAATCATCATGATGAAAAAAACAGTTTTTTTACTCGGCTTAACTATCGGCACTTTAGGCCTGACAGCATGTCAGACGGCACCTCAACAATTTAACGGTCAGACCGGTTATGAAATTCTGGAACGTTCAGAAAATTCCGCAACCTTAAGCTATACATTAGCAGGACGACCAAGTCAGGATGAAAACAGGTTACAGGCTGCTTGCAGACAAGTTCTTGGAACCTCTAAAAGTTATAATATCCAGATTATTAATAGTCAGGAAATAGTTAACCCAACTCCTGAACAGGTTCAGTATGGCCGTCAACTCGGGGATAGCCGCACCCAAATCAGTTTGAGTAATACACCTGATTTATATAACAGTGAAAATCCGGGTGCCCGAGAGGCATTAGAAGCTCGCCCTACCACTGTACGTGTGATTCGCTATACCTGCTCATAAAACAGAGCATAAAAAAGGGCTTGATGCCCTTTTTTCTTTTTCAATTCTTGGATGTTATTTAGTTCGATAGAAGCTGACATTACGGAATTCTGGTGATTCATCCAGATCTGGCCAGGTAGTCGCACTACGTTCATCCAGTTTGAGATATTGCGGATGACTAAAATTTTTCACCCGACTATCTGCGACCCAGACTTCTGGTGCAAATTTCAGGAATTCATCCAGGAAGAAACGGTTACACTGATCATAAAGCACATCTGCCGCTAGCAGTATATCCACCTGTTCTGCTTTATAGAGATCATCCAGATATTCCAGCTCAACATCATTTAACTCAGCATTGGCACGACAGGCATTCAGACTGACCTGATCGATATCACAACAGATCACACGTTTGGCTCCTGCCATTTTCGCTGCAATAGCAACAACACCTGATCCTGCACCAAAATCTAGTACCACTTTGTCTTTGACATGATGCGGTTCAGCCAGCAACCACTGTGCCATGGCCAATCCTGATGCCCAGCAGAAGATCCAGTACGGCGTATCATTCCAGATACGACGAATCACTTCATCATCTAGTTTGTCTGTCGGAAAGACTGGTGGAATCAGCCAGAGTGAAATCGGTGTTTCTGGTAGCTGCTGTGCCATCAGTTCACAATTAGGAATAACTTGGTGTAAGGCTTGAAGTAAATGCTCAGGGGCTTTAGGAAATTGGAAAGTACAGCTCATGAAGAAAGCCTTGATGCGAAAATATCTTTATTGGAATTTATACATTAATCGGATACATGACCACGTCATTCGCAGCTGTTCGAGGCAGACTGAAATCTAATTCGTCCTGTTTTTGCGACACATCAACCACGCAAAAGAAATATGACGAGTTCTGCGAATGACAAATGGTTTTGGTTACTTTTGCCGAAACAAAAGTAACGAATGAGCTTCTTACATCTATAGTCACAACGATACAACTCCGCCGTAACTAATTAAAATTTCAATTAACCCAAAGCCTTCTCAGCAGCTTCTACAGTTTGACGAATCAGCGTAGTGATTGTCATAGGACCTACACCACCCGGAACTGGGGTATAAGCAGAAGCAACTTCTTCAATACCGACTAATTGAATATCACCCACACCACCGCCATCACGTGGGTGGAAACCAGCATCAACAACCACTGCACCTGGTTTAATCCAGTCTTTCTGGATCAGTTCAGCTTTACCCACCGCACCCACAATAATGTCAGCTTGTTTTACAAATTCTGGAAGGTTTTGAGTACGTGAATGGCAAATAGTCACTGTAGCATTCGCTTCAAGCAACATTGCTGCCATTGGTTTACCTAGAATCGCAGAACGACCAACCACTACCGCATGTTTACCTGCGATTTCAATATTGTTTTCTTTCAGGATAGTCATGATACCTGCAGGAGTAGCAGAACCATAAGCTGCTTCACCCATCGCCATACGACCATAGCCCAGACAAGTCACACCATCGACGTCTTTTTCAAGCGAGATAGCATCAAAACAAGCACGTTCATCAATTTGCGCAGGTACTGGGTGTTGTAAAAGAATACCGTGAACATCCGGATTTGCATTCAGTTTTTCAATTTCAGCCAGCAATTCTTCAGTAGTCGTTTCTTTTGGAAGCTCAACTTTTAGTGAATCCATACCAACACGGCGGCAAGCATTGCCTTTCATACGAACATAAGTTGCAGATGCGCCATCGTCACCCACTAAAATAGTCGCAAGAATTGGAGTACGACCTGATTTTGCTTTCAGCGCTTCTACGCGAGTTAACAAGTCAGCTTCAATTTGCTTCGCCAATGCACGACCGTCTAAAACTAATGCCACGGCACTTCTCCCAAGTGTTGATATGAATCAATTTTGCACATTCTACATGATAATTCTGAATATTTTCCGCCATATGCTGTTTTTATGCGCATACAAATGAATATCCTATTGTTTTTTTTTCAGAGCTTGATAATATACGCATCAACAAGACGCGGCGGGGTGGCAGAGTGGTCATGCAGCGGACTGCAACTCCGTGGACGCCGGTTCGATTCCGACCTCCGCCTCCAATCTTGTTAAAGCCCGAGTGGTGAAATCGGTAGACACAGGGGATTTAAAATCCCCCGCCCACAAAGCGTGCCAGTTCGAGTCTGGCCTCGGGCACCATTCTTCTACTACTGAAGATGGTGCAAATAAAGAACCCAGCTAAAGCTGGTTTTTTTATGCCTGTAATTTGCTAAATCTAATTCTCAATAGAATTCTATAAGCATTCGCCAACCTGCTCTGCTTTCAAAATATTATCCAGCAGAGCGTAAATAACCTTCCAGATCCTGTTCCAGTTTTTCCTGAAAATGAATCGGCTCAATGATCTTTACATACGGTAGCCAGTAACGTACCAGTGGCAATAACTGCATTTCATGACGAATCTGACAACTAATTAACAATTCTCCAGACTCTGATTCCTGTTCGATCTGCTGTTCCGGAAATAAACGGCGCTCTTTAAAAAATACCGTGACTTCAGGTTGCACCTTCATCAAAACCTGCTGTTTTTGCTGACCAAACCAGATGCTGTCTTCATCTGCCAGCATTTTCAGAACTTCAGGATCATGCTCAAAGCTTTCATTTTCAAAAACCAGTTTGACTTCCTGCAACTGACTTAAACGATAAGTTTTGAGTTCAGCTTCAGTGACACCAGCCAGATACCAGATGCCATGATGATGAATCAATCGGTATGGCTGGATGATCCGTGTTTGTTCGGAATATTGCAGCTCAATCTGCTGCCGTTTATAGATCGCCCCTGCAAGCAGCTTGAAATGCTCGGCAAACTGTTTGGCATCTTCAAAATAATAACCTTTTGCCGAAAATACCTGATTTGCCCGCTCATCCAGCAATTCACGAATAAAAGACATATCCAGTGCCGGATACAGCTCACTGATTCCGGACAACTGTGCAAAATTCTGGATATCCTGCAACTTGAAACGCCCTAAATATGAAGGCTCAAGATAATAGCGTTTGGTATTTTGATCCTGTATGAGCGGTAAATACGCATTCAGACGAACAAAATCACGTTCAATAGTACGGGTGCTGACCTGAAATTCTCGTGCCAGCTCCTGTACACTTAACTGATGCCCTATATTAAGTTTGGTTAAAATATTTGCCAAACGGTCTGCGAGGCGCTCATGCGTTGACGCATTGCCCTTCATAAATACCCTCTTCGTGCCGCTTGTGCAGCACAATGATTCATCTGCTTAGAATTTTTAAATTATGGGAAAATTATACAGCCAAATAAAAACGAGATTAGAGTTATTCACTTCAACTTAAGGCTAATAGGCAAGGTGTTTTTTAAGCTTTTTTACGACGTTTGTAGTGAGGTTTCGGTGCTGAGTGGCTCAGCCGTTCCATATAGCGTTCCAGATGCAACATGGCTTGATACAGCTTGTGTAGATCGGAACGAAGTAACTGATTACGGATAATCGCTTTATGCAAACGCTTCAATGCACGAAAGCCATGTTCATGCGTATAAGGGGTGGACACTATCTTCATAATATACTTCCTTTTAATACGTGACATTTCATCTAATACCAAACAATTTAGTCAGATTATATTTAAGCGCTAATTTACTCCTCAGTTTTGACAGGTTGTGTCGAACAATCGACACTTTTTACCGTTTTTTAAAATTTGTATCCCTATTTCAAGCAATTAATTTAAATTAGTTATCGTTTTTTATGCAAAATAAAAGCCAACAAAAGTTGGCTTTTAGTATTTCTATCACAAGAATAATTAGATGATTTCCACCACAATCTTACCGATATGTTCACCTGTATCCATCGCTGCATGCGCATCCTGAATCTGGTCAAACTTGAAGGTTTTATAGATCATCGGTAAACATTCACCTTTTGCCCAGAGTGGTGCCACATGCTCTTTCAGGCCTTGGGCAATTTCAGCTTTCTCAGCCGTATTGCGTGCCCGCATGGTAGAACCAGTAATGGTCAAACGTTTCATCATAATTTGACCCAATTTTACCTCCTTAGCCTTAGCACCGCCCAGGAATGCGATATACACCAGACGACCATCACGACGCAGCAGATTCAGGTTTTTCTCCAGGTACGGTGCACCTACCATATCCAAGATCACATCTACACCAGCATTATCCGTGGCTTCATTGATGACCTGCTCAAAGTCTTGGGTCTTGTAATTGATTCCTGTGGTCAGATGTGAAATTGCCTGGATTTTTTCATCACTACCTGCTGTCGCAAAGGTTTTGATGCCTAGAGATTTACATAGCATTAAGGCCGTGGTCCCAATCCCACTGGTACCGCCATGAATCAGTACAGTCTCTCCTGCCTTAGCCTTACCCATCTGGAACACATTTGCCCAGACAGTGAAAAAAGTTTCAGGAATCGCTGCAGCCTGTACAAAACTCACACCTTCAGGAATGTTTAAAGTCTGGCTCTCTGGCACAACGCAATATTCTGCATAACCACCACCATTGGTCAGGCCACAGACTTTGTCACCTACTTTAAACTGACTTACTTCACTTCCGACTGCAACCACTTCACCGGCAACTTCCAGACCCGGTACAGGAGTCACTCCCTTAGGCATTGGATACAAGCCCTGACGCTGCAAGATATCCGGACGGTTAATCCCGAAAGCATGTACCTTGACCAGCACTTCGTCTGCTTTAGGCTCAGGGATGGCAACGGTTTCATAAGCGAGTTTCTCTACACCGCCCGGTTCTGTAATGATGACTTGTTGCATGCTGTATTGCGTCATGGATTCTTTCCCTAATATTCATGTTTCGTATTTTTCGAACTTATTTGAACATAGAAATGCTATGGATTGAAGCAGCATGGACTTATGTATAATCAGCTGCCTATTTAGTAAATTGATATAAGACCATTGATGACAATAATTACAAAAGCGAAAGTAGAGGATATCGACGCTATTCTTGAGATCTGGTTCAAGGCTTCTTTAAAGGCACATGATTTTATTCCGGCTGATTATTGGGAAAATCAGCTGCTTCCAATGCGAGATGTATATTTACCCTTAGCAGAAAACTATGTCCTTAAAGAAAATCATACGGTGCTTGGCTTTGTTTCATTATTAAAATCGGAAAATGTATTAGCTGCACTTTTCATTGATCCTGAGCAGCAAGGTGCTGGCTATGGCCGCCGTTTGGTTGATTTCTTAAAACAGCAATGTAATCAGCTGCATTTAAATGTCTATGCTGCAAATACATCAGCAGTTCATTTTTACCAAAAGCAGGGTTTTAAGATGATCAATCAAGGAATCGATGAGAATACCGGTCAAGCTGAACTCACTATGAGCTGGTTTAAATCTTAATTTTGAAATGATGAGAGCAAATTCATGTCAGCAGTCATCCCCTACAATGAAGATAATTACAGTAACTTCGAATGGTTTGAAGGCCTTGCTGTGAACCGGTTCTATGCTGACTGGTGCAAGCCTTGTGTACAAAATTTTCCGGTTTTTGAGGAACTGGCAGTACAATATGCTGGGCATAACCCAGAAATTAAGTTCGGTAAAATCAATGTCGATCAATCACCGATTCTGACCTTACGCTATAACGTTTATGGCCTACCTTCTACTCTTATCTTTAAAAATGGGCAGATTATTCATCGTATTGCGGGTGTGAAAAGCTTGTCTGAAATGAAATCTATTTTGTCTCAAGTTCTGAATAAGTCATCCGATTCCGACTGATTCGAATAAGCAATTTCTTATTTAGCAGATTGATCTGACATCTGCACAAACTGCATCAGGAATTTGCGTACCAGCGGCAATACAAGCAGAATCAGTGGAAATGCCACCAGCCATGACAGCCCCCAAGCATGTAACCATAGCGAGATAAACGCATCGCTCCAACCTCTATTCAGCAGCATATTAAAGCAGGAAATCGCACCGCTCATAATGCCGGAAAGGATTAAGGGCATTAACCAGTTCAGATGTTTTGGGTGAAATTTTGGGAGATTCTTTTTCATAAATGACCTTTAGAATACTTACTGTTCTTCACTTTGGGCTTTCACTGTCTGTTTTAAGGATTTCATAAACTGGGCAAATTGCGGCAGGAATTCCTTGAAGAGTGGCAACTCTTTATTTTCCAGCATGACTTCACTAAACAGTTTTAAGCCGATAACAAATGCTTTGGTACTTTCCTCATCTAGCAACTGACTGGCTTGAAGTTTTTCCAGTATTTTAAAGATGTCATCGTGATTACCCACCTGAAACTGTAGCTCCTCAGTATAGGTTGATGGATTACCTTGGGCATCAGCCAGATGTTGAACAGTCACTTCATAGAGATGTTGTTTCATGTCCTGCTCCTACAGTTGACGGATATTAATTGCAGCCTGTTCAATCTGGGCAGCAATATCACTGATCTGCTCTGGACGAAGTTCATTTTGCAGTTTGAATCGTAGTGAAGCTTTCAGGCTTTCCATTGAATTATGGATATCGATATAGCGCTCATCTTCTTGAATGCGGCGACGGGTTTCAAAACGGCTAAGAACTCTTTGTAGAGTTTCCTGATTATCTTTCAGATGCTCACGACCTTTATCAGTAATGTGATATTGCTTACGTTCATCCACACTCATGATCACTTGGGTATATTGCTGTTCTTCAAGATAGTTAATTGTTGGGCAGATCGTACCTGTACTCGGCTTATAGTTACCTCCAACCAGCGCAGCTACATCTTTAATAATGTCATAGCTAAACTTGGGCGCTTGAGCAATAAAATGCAGCACGAGCAGTTTCATTTCACCTGCTTCAAAGAGCCGTCTACGAGGTTTTGGAGAGTTTTTTCGCTCTTCTTTTAATGCAGAATCAGAAGTTCTAGACATACAAAAGATATATCTTAAATTTAATTAAGATATATCTTATCATAGATAATATTGAATTTATTTCAAGTGAAGCAATAAAAGTTAAATTTAAGAAGAAAAAATAGGCACGAAATACTTGTGAAAAAATCCTTCCTTATAAAGCCATTTTCTCAGTTGAGATTACAACAATTAACTAGGAACTTTTTTTATAGTTACTGTCTTATCTAAATGTATAAAAATAGATGATTTATAATCTTAGTCCCTCAACTTAAATTTTAACTTTTATATTCTCGCACCATCCGATCACTGACATCTTCCGGATAGCAAAACGGTGCATAACCACCAGCACGGTTATAAGCACTACGCTTGCCGCAACGACTACCATTACGCGCTGTATTGTATGGACAAGGACAATTTCCCGGATAGCTTTCAATCGACTGTTGAATAATCTTCTGTTTAATTGCTTCCGTACTTTGGCTGCTCTGCTTGGCTTCTGCTCCAAAAGCTACACATAGTCCAACTAGTAATAATAATTTTTTCATACATTCCCCCCATCTACGGAGCATTGTATAAAGCTACATATAAATTGAAAGATCACATTTTGAATAACCGAATGATTTTCAAACATTCAAAATTCAGGCAATAAAAAACCCGCCTTACAGCGGGTTTTTCTTAAAATCAGTCCAGTCTTATAGACGAACCAATTCCACAATTTTCTCAGCCAGTTCTTCAACTGCTTCTTGCGCGTAAGTCACATCTGTACCTTCTGCAAGGTCAGTAATGACTACTACACCAGTTTCACGAACAAGTGTAACCTGTTCAGCAGTCAGACCCGCTTTCGCAATTGCAACCACACCTTGTTGAATCAACAGGCTTTCAAGTGCTTGAGCATTTTCCAGTGCTTTTGCAGTTACTGTCACCGCAGCAGGTTTTTGACCCAAACGTGCAGCACGTGCTTCAGCAGTTACAGGTTCATTGTGTGCAGTCCATTCCACTGCAGCTTCAACCATACCCGCTCCAACAGTCACGTTGCTTAGACGGTCGATGAAAATGAATGAACCGGTGTAACGGCTGTCTTGATAACGGTCAAATACCACTGGCGCATCAAATTCGATAGTGACATCAGCAATCGCATTCAGATCCAGCTGCTCTACTTGTAGTTTTTCCAATGTATTGACATTGGTACGGTAGTTAATTTTCGCAACTTTCGCTGGAATAGTTTGAGTACCAAACTTCACATTATAAAGTTTGCCAACGACTAGCGGTTGATCGTTCATCCACACTACAGACGCACGTGCAGAACGTGAAATCAGTGGTTGTTCGCCAGCTTTCACCAACACGTTACCACGTGAAATATCGATCTCATCGTTCAGTGTTAACGTAACAGCTTGACCAGCTACAGCATGATCCAGATTGCCATCAAAAGTGACAATTTCTTTTACTGTTGATTTCTTGCCAGATGGCAGCGCAACAATTTCATCACCAACTTTCACTTCACCCAGTGCGATCGTACCGCAGAAACCACGGAAGTCGAGGTTAGGACGGTTGACATACTGAACTGGGAAACGGAATTCATCTTTGCTGGTATTACGTGTAATTTCAACGGTTTCCAAAGTTTCCATTAAGGTCTGACCTTGGTACCACGGCGTATTTGGTGATTTGTTTACAACGTTATCACCGTTCAACGCAGAAATTGGCGTGAACACAATATTTTCAGGTTTACGATCGCCCAACTGGTTCACGAACTCGTTGTATTCAGCCTGAATTTCATTAAAGCGTGCTTCAGAGAATTCAACCAGGTCCATTTTGTTCACTGCAACCACAATATTACGAATACCTAGAAGGCTCGCAATAAATGAGTGACGACGTGTTTGAGTCTGAACACCGTAACGCGCATCGATCAGGATAATTGCAAGATCCGCAGTAGACGCACCAGTTGCCATGTTACGGGTGTACTGTTCGTGCCCCGGGGTGTCAGCAATGATGAACTTACGTTTTTCAGTAGAGAAATAACGGTAAGCCACGTCAATCGTAATACCTTGCTCACGTTCAGCTTGCAGACCATCGACAAGCAGTGCCAAGTCAGGAGCATCACCAGTAGTACCGACTTTTTTAGAGTCACGGGTAACCGCTTGCAGCTGATCTTCATAAATCAGTTTTGAATCGTAAAGCAGACGGCCGATAAGAGTAGATTTACCATCATCCACGTTACCGCAAGTCAGGAAACGCAATAAGTCTTTATTTTCGTGCTGTTTCAAATAAGCCAAAATGTCTTGGCTAATAAGTTCTGATTGGTGAGACATCGCTCATAGCTCCACAAATACGTTGAAATCGTTTCTAATCTTCAAATCCACCTAAATCCTCCTTTACTAAAGGAGGACTTTCCTCCGCTTTTTTAAGCCCCTCTTTGGTAAAGAGGGTGAGCAGCACTGCTGCGCAAGGAGATTCTTAGGAGGAGATTTCTTAAGATTCTTAGAAGTAACCTTCCTGCTTTTTCTTTTCCATCGAACCTGCTTCGTCATGGTCGATCATACGGCCTTGACGTTCAGATGTGGTCGCTAAAAGCATTTCCTGGATAATTTCCGGTAAAGTTGTTGCAGTTGATTCAACCGCACCCGTTAATGGGTAACAACCTAAAGTACGGAAACGAACCGATTTCATTTGTGGCACTTCGCCTGGATTCAGGCGCATACGCTCATCATCAACCATGATCAGTGTACCATTACGCTCAACGACTGGACGTTCAGCAGCTAAGTACAATGGAACAAGTTTGATATTTTCTAGGTAGATATATTGCCAGATGTCCAGCTCAGTCCAGTTAGACAGCGGGAATACACGAATACTTTCGCCTTTGTTCACTTTACCATTGTAAAGGTTCCAAAGTTCTGGACGCTGGTTTTTCGGATCCCAACGGTGTTTAGAATCACGGAATGAATAAACACGTTCTTTGGCACGTGATTTTTCTTCGTCACGACGTGCACCACCGAAAGCAGCATCAAACTGATATTTATCCAGTGCCTGTTTCAGACCTTGGGTTTTCATAATGTCAGTATATTTAGAGCTACCATAGTCGAATGGGTTTACGCCCACATCACGACCTTCTTTGTTCTGATGCACGATCAGATCAAAGCCATGTTCTTTGGCCATGTTGTCACGGAACTTGATCATGTCTTTGAATTTCCAGCCGGTATCTACATGAAGTAGCGGGAATGGAAGTTTTGCAGGATAAAACGCTTTCAGTGCTAAATGCAGCATGACTGCTGAATCTTTACCGATTGAATAAAGCATAACCGGATTTTCAAACTCGGCAGCAACTTCGCGAATGATGTGAATACTCTCAGCTTCAAGCTGTTTAAGATGAGTAAGTCTTTCCTCATTTAATGACATGGACAACCTGCGTATTACACGTGTACTTATTACACTTTATAAAATTTATATTCATTATAGTGATTAACTTTTCATAACGATTGCTTGTTTTGTGATATTCATATATTAAAACGTCATATAAAAATTCACTAATATCAACTATCAGTTTTTATGAATCTGATAGCTTAGCTAAATAAAGACAATTGATTGTTTAGTCAAAGCACTCTGGAAGATTACTTTTAGCAATGAAATGATATATTAATCATCTAAACGGACAGTTCACATCGTGGTGAAAAAAAATTAGAGTAGGATTAGTTCTTCCAATTTATAAACTATGTATGCCTTATAACGAATTTGATTTAGATACTTTAAAATCCCGTCTGGAACAGGCAAAACTTGCCGGTTTTATTTACCAGCACCAGCAACATATTTTGGTTCTTCAGGAACCCTATACTGAAGATGGCAGTCCTTTAAACATTTATATCCAGCATGAATTGACCGCGGATCAGATTGGCATGCAGTTTGGCCTGCGTAAGCTGAACGGTCAATGGGAATACCTGCTCGGTATGACTTATAGCAACCAGCAGGCAGGTTACGAAATAGGTGCCGGCAATCTGAGAAGTGATCAAAAAGCTTTCAATCTGCTTTATGCTTTCTATAACTATCCTAAAGCCTTTTTCTTGGTGGCCCTTCCTTTGTCTGCAAATACTCAGGCATTGGAACAGGCTCTCGATGAACAACTATTTAATCAGCCTGAACTTAAATTTCTGGAGACTGCAGTAAAAACCAATCCAATGGGCGAACAGGTGCAATGGATGAAGAACTATATCCTGCAACAAGCCCTAGAAATGAAAGTCCGTATCCAGACCGCCATCCTTTAATTCTTTTATACATCTACCTAGGGACAGAAAAGCAAATGTACACAATTGCTTTTCTATTCTTGAGATAAAACCTCAGATTCGCCCACCTATAAAATAGTCGACATTTATTTGCAGCTAAGAAAAGCTCATCACATATTGTTAAATTTTGGATTTTATCAAGCTATCCCGATTGGGATTTTTGTTGTTTTTTGCTTACAATTTTATTAATAACTGTTATCTTTAACAGGGTCATAAAATTTCTATAAAACCATAATTAGAGACAGAAACTCATGTGGGAACTGTTCATTCATCCTTCCAACATTGTATTTAGTATCAGTTTAAGCCTGATGCTGATGTTTGCTGCCTTGGAATGTGTCTTGCTGATGCTAGGAGGTGGTTCCCAGAATATGTTCGAACAATTTCTGCCTGAAGAACCGCTTCATCCGGAAGTAGGTATTGATCAGCAGACCGGCCTGTTCAATAAAGTATTCGACTGGCTTTATCTGGGTCGCCTGCCTCTCTTTATCTGGCTCATTATTTTCCTGACCAGTTATGGTCTGAGCGGTTTATTGATCCAAGGCCTGTTCGAACGATTTACCAGTCAGCTTTTAAATGCATGGATTATTTCCCCTGCCTGTTTATTTTTATGCATGCCGATTGTACGTGGGCTGTCCGTGCTTGCTGCCAAAATTCTGCCTCAGGATGAAACCATCGCGATCTATAGCGATGAACTGATCGGACGAACCGCCACGATTATTCTGGGAGATGCCAAAGCTAACTCCCCTGCTCAGGCCAAAGTTCAGGATCAGCATGGTAAGACCCATTATGTGCTGGTCGAACCTGAACGCAATGAAATATTTAATCAAGGTCAGACAGTGGTTTTGACTCAAAAAACTAAAAATGGCTTTCAGGCTATTGAACTTTAATTAAACCAATTTCCTATAAAAATTAAGCTTGCCCAAAGAGACTTTATAACAATGCTAAATTTTGATTTATATAATGTTTTGATTATTGCGGGGATTATATTCGTTGGCCTAGTCACCTTCGGATTAATCATTGCGCGTTTATACCGTCGTTCCAGTAAAGAGATTTCCTTTGTACGTACCGGTTGGGGTGGTGAAAAAGTGATTCTAGGTGGTGGGGCTTTGGTGCTACCGGTGCTACATGAAATCATTCCCGTCAATATGAATACCCTACGGCTGGAAGTCCGTCGTGCCGATGATCAGGCGCTGATTACCCGTGATCGCATGCGTGTCGATGTAATGGCTGAATTCTATGTGCGCGTTAAGCCTACCGCCGATTCGATTGCAACCGCAGCACAAACTCTTGGTCAAAAGACCATGTCGCCAAACGAATTAAAGAATCTGGTAGAAGGAAAATTTGTCGATTCACTCCGTGCGGTGGCTGCTGAAATGGCCATGGAAGAATTACACGAAAAACGGGTCGACTTCGTACAAAAAGTACAGCAAGTGGTGTCTGAAGATCTGCACAAAAATGGTCTGGAACTGGAAACTGTTTCTTTAACAGGTCTGGATCAAACCGGCTTTAAATATTTCAATCCACAAAATGCTTTCGATGCTGAAGGTTTAACCAAACTCACTGAAACGATTGAAGATCGTCGCCGTAAGCGTAATCATATTGAACAGGATACAGATCTGGCCATTAAAGCCAAAAATCTGGAAGCTGAGCAAGCACGTCTACAAATTATCCGTGAAGAAGAATATGCCAAACTGCAACAGGAACGTGAAATTTCGATTCGCCGCGCTGAACAGTTAGCTGAAATTGCAGCTCAGGAAGCTGCAAAAAAACGTGAAGCGGAAGAAGCCCGTATTGCTGCTGAACGTGAAGTAGAACTGAAACGCATTCTGGCAGCTCGTGATGTTGAAAATGAAAACATTCAGAAAGCCCAGCTCATTCAAAAAGCCCAAGTTGAACAGAAGAAAACGATTGAACTGGCTGAACAGGATCGTGCAATTGCGATTGCAGAAAAATCACGTGCTGAATCTGAAGCCAAAGCTTTAGCTGATCAGGCACGTGCTCAAGCGGTTAAAGCGGAAGAAGAAGTCGTTACTGTCCGCCAGATCCAGCAAGCAGAACGTCAAAAAGCGGTTGAACTGGTTGCAGCGAAAGAACAGGCTGAGAAAGATGCAATTGCCATTACCGTTGCAGCAGAAGCTGGCAAACAGGCAGCAGCTGATGATGCAGAAGCGGTTCGTATTGCCGCTGAAGCCGAAGCTGAAAAAGTTCGCTTGAAAGCCAAAGGTGAAGCGGATGCAAAAGTCTTACTTGCTCAAGCGATGGAGAAACAGTATCAAGTCGATGCTGAAGGTACCCGCGCAGTGAATGAAGCAAATAATGTACTGTCATCTGAACAGGTGGAAATGCAAATCCGCCTAGCCATGCTGAAATACTTACCTGAAATCATTCGTGAAAGTGTTAAGCCGATGGAAAACATTGATGACATCAAGATTCTGCAAGTGAATGGTTTACATGGCACACATGCGGGCTCTTGCCAAGCAGATGCCCATCATGAAGGCGGCAATGTTGCCCTCTCCGATCAGGTGGTGAATAGTGCTTTGCGTTATCGTAGCCAGGCACCTTTGATTGATAGCCTGATGAATGAATTAGGCATTCAGGGTGGTGACATCAATGGGATGACTCAAAGCCTGAAAGCTAAAGCTGGTATAGATAACTAAATACTCAATTTTCGAATTATCATTTAGTTAGACTTTAATCTCCTTTTGCAGCAATTATAAAAAAGCCCTCAATATTGAGGGCTTTTTATCAGCTTAATAAATTAAGCCAAACCTTTTTCTTTCAAAACCTCAAGCATGGTTGAACCCAACTCTGCAGGACTACGTGTATACGCCATTCCCGCGCGTTCAAAAGCTGCAAACTTCTCTTCAGCAGTTCCTTTACCGCCAGAAATGATGGCACCTGCGTGACCCATACGCTTACCTTTCGGCGCTGTTACACCAGCGATATAACCTACCACCGGCTTGGTCACATGCGACTGGATATACTCAGCTGCTTCTTCTTCCGCAGTACCGCCAATTTCACCAATCATGATAATGGCTTCAGTTTGCGGGTCTTCCTGGAATAGTTTCAAGCAATCAATCTGGTTCATGCCTGGAATCGGATCACCACCGATTCCGATACAGGTTGACTGTCCAAGACCTAATTTAGTGGTTTGTGCAACCGCTTCATAAGTCAAAGTACCTGAACGTGAGATAATGCCGATCTTACCTGGCTGGTGGATATGACCTGGCATAATCCCGATCTTACACTCGCCTGGCGTAATGATACCCGGACAGTTTGGACCGATCAGACGCGTACCATTACCATTGGTTTCCAGATAACGTTTAGCTTTTAGCATATCCAGTGTTGGTACACCTTCAGTAATCACAACAATCAGCTCAATACCTGAGTCAACAGCTTCTACAATAGAATCGAGGACAAAAGGTGCAGGCACATAAATCACAGAAGCATCAGCTTGAGTTTCTTGCACCGCTTCACGCATAGTATTAAATACTGGCAGATCCAGATGTGATTGACCACCTTTGCCTGGTGTTACCCCACCAACGACTTTAGTGCCATAGGCAATAGCCTGTTCAGAGTGAAATGTACCGTTCTTGCCTGTAAAGCCTTGGACTAAAACTTTGGTGTCTTTATTAATTAATACGCTCATTGTGATACTCCTTAAGCTTTTACTGCAGCAACAATTTTTTCTGCAGCATCGGCCAAGCCATTTGCAGAAATCAATTTCAAACCAGATTCATCCAGTAACTTGGCACCAAGCTCTGCATTGTTCCCTTCAAGGCGAACAACTACAGGCACAGTGACATTTACTTCCTGAACCGCTGCAATAATTGCCTCAGCAATCATGTCACAACGTACAATTCCACCAAAAATATTAATCAAGACACCTTGTACAGAAGAATCTGCCAAGATAATTTTAAACGCTTCAATGACACGCTCTTTGGTCGCACCACCGCCCACATCCAGGAAGTTGGCTGGTTGACCACCATAAAGCTTGATAATGTCCATGGTTGCCATCGCAAGACCAGCACCATTGACCATACAACCAATATTACCCTCTAAAGCAACATAGTTCAGGTCAAATTCAGATGCTTTTAGCTCACGCTCATTTTCTTGTGATTTGTCACGCAAAGCAGCGACTTCAGGCAGACGGTAAAGTGCATTCGAATCAATACCGACTTTGGCATCGACACAGAGAATGTCACCATTTTCACGAACAGAGAGCGGGTTAATTTCAAATAAAGCAAAATCATTTTCGACAAAGGCTTGGTAAGCAGCTGTCATGACTTTAACAAATTGATTGATCTGGCTATCTTTTAACTTAAGTGCAAACGCCACTTCACGCGCCTGAAATGGCAATAATCCTACTAAAGGATCAACTTCGACTTTAATGATTTTTTCAGGATTTTCTTCTGCAACTTTTTCAATTTCGACACCACCTTCAGTGGATGCCATGAAAGTAATACGACGGCTAGAACGGTCTACCACTGCACCTAAATAGAGTTCACGCTCGACCGGATAAACATCTTCAGACACCAAAATACTATTGACTGGTTGACCATTTGCATCGGTTTGATAGGTCACTAAACGTGAACCAATAATCTGATTGGCATATTCAGCTGCTTCTTCAGCCGACTTTACCACTTTTACCCCACCCGCTTTGCCACGACCACCTGCGTGAACCTGCGCTTTTAATACCGCAAACTTCCCACCAAGCTGCTCAAAAGCATGTACTGTTTCCTCAGCATTGGTAGCAAGAATACCTTCTTGTACAGGCATCCCATATTTTTTTAATAACGCTTTTGCTTGATACTCATGTAAATTCATTGATTAACCTTTTACTACTTATTTGACTTTGTTATTACACGTTTTCCCAATATTTCTTGGTTCACATCAATCAATATTGGTATTTTTGGATCTTAGATTTTACTTATCTTTATTTTTAGATGATTATTCATTCAAAAACAACCACCAAATGTAAAAAGAGCGGCCTGAGCCGCTCTTCGAAGAATTACTTACGCTTACGTTGGATCGCGTGGATCGCACGACCATCGACTGCAAGAGCAGCTTCATGTACCACTTCAGAGAATGTTGGGTGACCGAAAGTCATCAACTGTAGATCTTCAACTGAAGAGACAAACTCAAGTGCGATCATACCTTGGTGAACGATATCAGACGCAGCAGGTCCAATCACGTGCATACCAAGTAGACGGTCAGTTTTTGCATCAGCAACAAACTTCACGAAACCGGCACCTTCACCAGCAGCCAAAGCACGACCATTTACAGCAAAACCGAATTGACCAGTTTTCACTTCATGACCTTTTTCTTTGGCTTGCTCTTCTGTTAAACCTACCCAAGCCGCTTCCGGGTGAGTGTAGATGACAGAAATGATAGTATCGTAGTTCACTTGAGCAGCATGACCGTGGATACGTTCAACAGCCATTACGCCTTCTTCCATTGCTTTATGTGCAAGCATTGGACCACGTACCAAGTCACCGATTGCGTATACGCCTTCAACAGAAGTTGCACACCAGTCGTTTACCTCAACCAGACCGCGCTCAGTCAGTTTGATACCTGAGTCTTCAGCCAATAAACCTTCAGCATAAGCACGACGGCCTACACAAACGATCAGCTTATCGAAAGTCTGTTCTTTGTCTTCGCCGCCCTGGCTGTATTTAACAGTCACTTCACGACCGTTAACTTCAGTACCAGAAACTTTTGCACCAATGCGGATATCAAGACCTTGCTTGGTCAGCAGTTTTTGGTAGTCTTTTGCCAATGCTTTGTCAGCCATTGGCAAGAATGCGTCCATTGCTTCAAATACAACAACTTCCGCACCCAGACGACGCCATACTGAACCAAGTTCAAGACCGATTACACCAGCACCGATCACACCAAGACGTTTAGGCACTTCTGGGAATTCAAGCGCACCAGTTGAGTCTACGATCAGGTCTTGATCTACAGGAGCAACTGGAATATTGACTGGTACAGAACCAGATGCAAGGATGACATATTTAGGCTCTAAAACCTGAGTTTCGCCTTCATGCGGTACGAACTCAACTTTTTTACCAGCAAGTAATTTACCAGTACCTTGTAACCATTCAATGCCATTACCTTTAAGTAACTGCGCAACACCACCAGTCAATTGCTCAACGACTTTGTCTTTACGCGCCAGCATTTTAGACAAATCGAAAGCAACTTCACCCGTTGTAATACCGTGGTCATCTAAATGCTTAACAGTATCTTCATAACGGTGAGAAGAATCTAAAAGTGCTTTAGAAGGAATACAACCTACGTTTAAGCAAGTACCGCCTAAAGAAGGTTTACCTTTATGAATACGTTTTTCGATACACGCAACTTTAAAACCAAGCTGTGCAGCACGAATTGCAGCTTCGTAGCCACCTGGGCCACCACCGATTACAACTAAATCGAATTGTTGAGACATTATTCTCTCCAAAAATGGGCCTAGAGGATCACCCTAAGCCCATGGATTTATTCTTTAGAATTAAAGATCAAGGATCAGACGAGCTGGTTCTTCTAACAATTCTTTGATTGTTACAAGGAAACCTACAGCTTCTTTACCATCGATTAGACGGTGGTCATAAGAAAGCGCTAGGTACATCATTGGCAAGATTTCAACCTGACCATTCACTGCCATAGGACGTTCCTGGATTTTATGCATACCCAGAATCGCAGTTTGTGGAGTGTTCAAGATTGGAGTTGAAAGCAATGAACCGAAAGTACCACCGTTGGTAATTGTGAAAGTACCACCAGTCATGTCTTCAATCGCAAGTTTACCTTCACGCGCTTTACCAGCGTATGCACGGATACCATTTTCAACTTCAGCATAGTTCATACGGTCTGTATCACGAAGTACAGGAACCACTAGACCACGGTCAGAAGAAACTGCTACACCGATGTCATAGTAACCATGGTAAACGATATCATCGCCATCGATAGACGCATTCACTGCTGGATAGCGTTTCAGTGCTTCAGTCGCAGCTTTAACGAAGAATGACATGAAGCCTAGACGCGCACCATGACGTTTTTCAAACGCTTCTTTGTACTGGTTACGCATTTCCATGATTGGTTTCATGTTAACTTCGTTGAACGTAGTCAACATTGCTGTTTCTTGAGTTGCAGCAAGCAGACGTTCAGCAACACGTTTACGCAGACGAGTCATTGGAACGCGTTTTTCAATACGTTCGCCAACCGCAACGCTTAACGGTGCAGCAGCAGGCGCTGCAGGTTTAGACTGATGGTTCGCAACATCTTCTTTAGTAATGCGACCGCCACGACCTGTACCAGATACGTCAGCAGCATTGATACCAGATTCAGTCAATGCTTTACGTACTGCTGGAGCTTGGTCTTGAACCTGTTGACGCTCAACGATCGGTGCATTACCCGCTTCAGTTTTTGCAGCAGCTTGCTCTACTGATGCTTCAGTTTCAGATTGAACTGCTTGAGTTTGAGTTGCGCCAGATACGGCACCCTCTTCAAACTGTGCAATCACTTCAGCAGAAAGCACTGTATCGCCTTCATTTTTAACGATTGATGCAATTGTACCGTCTGCAGGAGCAACAACTTCTAAAACAACTTTATCAGTTTCAATATCACAGATCACTTCATCACGTGATACTGCTTCACCTGGTTGTTTGTGCCAAGTTGCGATCGTACCGTCCGCAACTGACTCTGGAAATACCGGTGCTTTAATTTCGGTTGCCATTATTTAGAATCTCCTGGATTATTCAGCATCGATCGCTAGAGCGTCGTTAACGAGCTGAGCTTGTTGTTTTGCATGCAAGTATGGTGAACCACACGCCGGTGCAGCTGAAGCTTCACGGCCTGCGTAACTAATACGGATTTGTTTGCCCGCTTTCATCACATCGTCATATAAACGAGGCGCGATGAACAACCAAGCACCTTGGTTTTTCGGTTCTTCTTGTGCCCAAACCAGTTCTTTCACGTTTGGATACTGAGCAAGAACTTCTGCAAGACGTGCTTCTGGGTACGGATACAATTGTTCAATACGTACAATTGCAGTGTTGTTCAATTCTTTTTCACGACGTTTTTCAACCAGATCGTAGTAAACCTTACCACCACACAGTACTAGACGAGTTACGTCTGCTTTGTTGATGTTATCTACTTCGTCGATCACAGTCTGGAATGTACCGTTAGCCAGTTCTTCCAGGTTAGACACAGCCAACTTGTGACGAAGCAATGATTTAGGTGACATGATGATCATTGGTTTACGGATCGGGCGGATTGCCTGACGACGTAACGCGTGGAAGATCTGTGCAGGTGTAGTTGGAGTCATCACTTGCATATTGTCTTCAGCACATAGCTGCAAGAAACGTTCCAGACGTGCAGATGAATGCTCAGGACCTTGACCTTCGAAGCCGTGTGGCAGAAGCATAGTCAGACCACATACACGTTCCCATTTGGTTTCACCAGATGAGATGAACTGGTCGATCACCACCTGTGCACAGTTTGCAAAGTCACCGAACTGAGCTTCCCAGATGATCAGGCTCTTAGGAAGAGTAGTCGCGTAACCGTATTCAAATGCCAGTACTGCCATTTCAGACAATAAAGAGTCATAGATCGCAACACGCGGTTGGTTCTCTTTGATATGGCAAAGTGGAATATAAGTTGAGCCATCTACCTGGTTATGCAGTTTTGCATGACGGTGTGAGAATGTACCACGACCCACGTCTTCACCAGTTAAACGAACCAGATAACCATCATCTAGCAGTGATGCATAGGCTAGAGTTTCAGCAGCACCCCAGTTCAGCGGCATTTCACCAGTTTGCATTTTCAGACGGTCGTCAATTACTTTAGATACCTGACGCTGCATCACGAAGCCTTCTGGAAGCTCACGCATTTTGCGGCCAAGCTCTTTAAGACGTTCTAGATCGCAAGTAGTATCCCACTCGTCTGTGTATTCATGACCCAAGTACGGTGTCCAGTCTACAAACATTTTTTTGTTCGGTTCTAGAACCAGTGCATTGGCAACATGTTTACCTGCTTCAAGATCAGAACGGTATTGTTCAACCATTTGATCTGCAGTAGCACGATCAAGTACACCTTCTTGAACCAGTTTGTCAGCATAAAGCGTACGAGTGGTCGCTTTTTTGTTGATCACTTGGTACATCATTGGCTGAGTTGCAGCTGGTTCGTCCGCTTCGTTATGACCACGACGACGGTAACAGAACATGTCGATCACAACGTCTTTACGGAAAGTATGACGGAAATCGTGGGCAAGCTGAGCAACAAACAACACAGCTTCAGGATCATCACCATTTACATGGAAGATCGGCGCCTGAATCATTTTCGCGATATCAGTACAGTATTCTGTAGAACGCGCATCACGTGGATCAGATGTGGTGAAACCAACCTGGTTGTTCACTACGATATGAACTGTACCACCTACTGTGTAACCACGAGTCTGTGACATCTGGAAGGTTTCTTGGTTTACGCCCTGACCTGCAAATGCAGCATCACCGTGAACAATGACTGGCAATACGTCATCACCGCCAATGTCTTTACGACGGACTTGACGTGCACGTACAGAACCTTCAACTACAGGTCCAACGATTTCAAGGTGAGATGGGTTAAACGCCAATGCCAAGTGAACTTCACCACCTGGAGTCATTACGTTAGAAGAGAAACCTTGGTGATACTTAACGTCACCAGAACCTTTTTTATGTAGTGATTTACCTTCGAACTCACCAAACAGGTCAGCCGGGTTTTTACCCATGATGTTAACCAGAAGGTTCAGACGACCACGGTGTGGCATACCGATCACGACTTCTTTACAGCCTACAGAACCGGCACGCTGGATCAATTCATTCACCATAGGAATGAAAGATTCACCGCCTTCAACACCAAAACGTTTTGCACCCACGAATTTATTACCGAGGTATTTTTCTAGACCTTCAGCCGCAGTTAAACGTTCAAGAACATGTTTTTTCTGATCAGCACTTAGTCCATATTGACCACGTGCGCTTTCAAGACGTTGCTGGATCCAGCGTTTTTCTTTGGTATCCACGATGTGCATGTATTCAGCACCGATAGAGCTACAGTAAGTCGCTTCCATCGCTTGGACCATTTCGCCCAAAGTCGCTGCTTCCTTACCAATCGCAAGGTTACCGGTATTGAATATAGTGTCCAGATCAGACTGAGTTAAACCGTGCGCAGAAAGATCAAGATCTGGCACAACTTCGCGTTTAGCCAGACCTAATGGATCCAATTTTGCTTTTTGGTGGCCACGGTTACGGTACGCAGCAATCAGCTGTAAAACGCCAATTTGACGACGTTCATGCTCTGAACTAACTGTCGATTGGATAACAGGCTGAATACGGCTTGAATTGCGACCTAAAAGTAGGAATTGCTCACGTACATTGCTGTGTGGTTGATCACCTTTTGGGAATTTATCGAAGTACGCTCTCCAGTCAGCACCCACTGAGTCTGGAGCAGTGAGGTACTGCTCATAAAGTTCTTCAATATACGCTGCACTATCAGCGGAAAGTTCAGTGTCAAGACGCAGAGCGTCAGCAACTTCTTGCATTTGTGGACCCATTTCCTATTGCAAAAACATTTTCAGGATGCTTTTTAAGCAAAACCCAGGATTAGTAATGTCAAATTGATAATTCAACATTAGTCCCCCATAAGGCATAAGCCATGAGGCGTTATCACCACACCAAGAAAATTCTTGATATGTTTAATGAACAATAACGCCCCTCAGCGGCATCATCACTCATTGAATACCCGATCGTGACCGAGCAATTTTTTGCAAATCGACTTAGAAAAAACAAAGATTTAAACTATATTTTTTCTAAAGCGACTTTGACTTACATTTATATACTATTCTCAACCTCTTCCGTGTTTAAAAAATGTACATCGGCCCACACATTTTTTAAATATAGTCTTGTGCTAAATGCTATCACGATCTCGACTAATCAATTGATTTTTTTGACGAGGAACGCATGTTTTTTAGTCAAATACTTCTATCAGAAATTACTCTAACATAGGGAGCTTTAAATGAAAAACACATTCAGCGTAGACCAAAGTCCTACATCTTTTTGATAAACAAAAAGAGAGTAAATCTTCCAATCCACTCCCTTTGCAACTTTGCGTTATATAATAACATTATTGAAAACCTTTTTCAGTCCAGAATTACATCTAAAAATCATAAATACCTCAAACAACATCATAATAGTGCATAAATCCGACCAAAATGTTCTGCAATGATTCATTACCCGATTTGATCATATGAGATACAGCACCAATAACAGCAGTTTTCACGACCACTGTTCGTTTATGGAGCCCTATAAAGCAAAAAGCACACCAAGTGGTGTGCTTTTTGAAAAACTGTTTATTGCAGTCTAAATTAGCCAGCCATATCTAGAAGCATGTTACGGATGTGACCGATTGCTTTAGTAGGGTTCAAGCCTTTAGGACATACAGATACACAGTTCATGATACCTTTACAACGGAACAGAGAGAACGGATCGTCAAGACGAGCCAGACGCTCTTGAGTACCTGTATCACGCGAATCGATGATGAAACGGTATGCATTCAATAATGCTGAAGGACCCAAGAACTTGTCTGGGTTCCACCAGAATGATGGGCATGAAGTTGAACAACATGCACAAAGAATACATTCATACAGACCATTCAAGTGTTCACGTTCTTCAGGAGACTGCAGACGCTCTTTAGGAGGTGCAGGCTGGTTGTTGATCAAGAACGGATGAATCTTGTTGTACTGGTCGTAGAACTGGTTCATGTCAACTACAAGGTCTTTGATTACTGGAAGACCAGGTAGTGGACGAATCGTGATTTCATTTGGTAAATCGTTCAGGTTCCAAAGACACGCCAAACCGTTTTTACCGTTGATGTTCACACCATCAGAACCACAGATCCCTTCACGGCATGAACGACGGAATGTCAAAGATTCGTCCTGTACTTTTAATGCAAGAAGCGCATCAAGCAACATACGGTGCTTATCAGTCAGTTCAAGCTTAAAAGTTTGCATATACGGTGCTTTATCCTTATCAGGATCGTAGCGGTAGATATGAAATGTACGAGTACCTCTACTCATCTTTAATCTCCTGATTAGAATGTACGTGGTTTCGGTGGAATTGCATCAACCGAAAGTGGTTTGTAACGCACTGGCTTGTACTCAAGACGGTTATCAGCAGAGAACCACAAGGTGTGTTTCATCCACTCGTCGTCACGACGGCCATATGGATACTCTGGGTGATCTGGTGGTAATTCGAAATCTACCACAGTGTGAGCACCACGACATTCTTTACGTGCAGCAGCTGAAATCAAGGTCGCTTTAGCAACTTCATACAGGTTTTCAACTTCTAGAGCTTCAATACGTGCAGTATTGAATACTTTAGATTTGTCTTTCAAGTGAATGTTGCGAACACGCGGCTCAATTGCAAGAATTTGTTTTACACCTTCTTCAAGCAGCGCAGTTGTACGGAATACACCCGCGTGGTCTTGAACGATGTCACGGATTGCATCAGCAACTTCTTGAGCATTCTCACCAGTTGTTGATTCATCCAGCTTACGAACACGCTTAATTGTGTTTTCAAGCACAGTTGTAGGAAGCGGTTCATACTCATCACCGTGGTGTTTAGTCACGTAGTCGATGATGTGCTGGCCAGCAGCCTTACCAAATACAACCAAATCAAGCAGTGAGTTTGTACCTAAACGGTTTGCACCGTGTACAGATACACATGAACATTCACCGATCGCATAGAAGCCTTTCACTGGTTTCGTGAAGTTGCGACCTTCTTGGTTAGTAGAATAGGTATCAGTATTCTTGTCGTAGTTGGTTACTAGAGCTTCAGATTCTGGAGACTCAGGAACAACTACCTGACCATGAATATTTGTAGGAATACCACCCATTTGGTAATGGATTGTAGGTACTACAGGAATTGGCTCTTTAGTAATGTCAACGTTCGCGAATTTCTTACCAATCTCGAATACAGATGGCAGACGTTTCATGATGGTGTCAGCACCCAAGTGAGTCATATCAAGAAGGATATAATCACCTTTAGGACCACAACCACGACCTTCTTTGATTTCCTGGTCCATAGAACGTGATACGAAGTCACGAGGAGCCAAGTCTTTCAGAGTCGGTGCATAACGTTCCATGAACGGTTCGCCGTCTTTGTTACGAAGGATTGCACCTTCACCACGACAACCTTCAGTTAACAGTACGCCTGCGCCCGCAACACCTGTAGGGTGGAATTGCCAGAATTCCATATCTTGTAATGGAATGCCTGCACGAGCTGCCATACCAAGACCGTCACCGGTGTTGATATAAGCATTAGTAGATGCACGGTAAACACGACCAGCACCACCTGTAGCGAATAATGTAGCTTTCGCCTGGAATACAGCAATTTTACCAGTTTCCTGATCGATTGCTGTCACACCCAGTACATCACCAGCTTCGTTACGGATCAGGTCAAGCGCGATCCATTCAACGAAGAACTGAGTACCCATTTTCACGTTGCTTTGATAAAGCGTATGAAGAAGAGCGTGACCTGTACGGTCGGCTGCAGCACATGCACGTGGAACTGCTTTTTCACCGTAGTTTGCAGAGTGACCACCAAATGGACGTTGGTAAATCGTACCGTCTGCGTTACGGTCAAATGGCATACCTAAATGTTCTAATTCGTATACCACTTGCGGTGCTTCGCGAGTCATGAACTCGATCGCGTCTTGGTCACCTAACCAGTCAGAACCTTTAACTGTGTCGTAGAAGTGGTAATGCCAGTTATCTTCTTGCATGTTACCAAGAGATGCACCGATACCACCCTGCGCTGCTACAGTGTGAGAACGTGTTGGGAATACTTTAGTCAGTACCGCAACTTTCAAACCTGCTTGAGCAAGTTGGTAAGAAGCGCGCATACCAGAACCACCACCACCAACGATAACTGCATCGAAAGTTTCGTGTGGAATATTTGTGTAATCTTCTTTAGGGGTTATAGCGCCCATGATTGTTTCCTATCAATTCGCCCAAAAAATCTGGATTGCCCAGATCGCATATGCAAATACAGCAATAATCACTGCTGAAGTCAGTACAAGGCGTAAACCTGATGCTGATGGACCCATTTGACGAGTAGTCACATAGTCAGTGAATACCTGCCACATACCGATCCATGCATGCGCAACAAGAGATAAGACTGCCAACAAAGACATGATCTTCATTGGAACTGTCATCATAAAGCCGTACCATTGCTCGTAGTTGAAGCCACCATTCAGTAGGATCCAACCAAACACCACAACGGTATAAACAGCTAGAACTACAGCACTGATGCGTTGGACAAACCAATCACGAGAACCTGAACCTGTTAAACCAGTAGCACTTTTCATTAGAGTACGATCCATACAAATGCTGCAACAATACCGATTGCAGACAAGATTAATGAAATAGTAGCTGCAGTACGACCGCTTTGCAGTTCTTCTGCAACGCCGATATCTGCAAGTAAGTGCTTAATACCAGTGAACAAATGATAAATTAAGCCGGCTACAAATACCCATACGATAAAGCGGACAAAGAAACCGTTAAAGATTTCCTGCACTTCAGCAAAACCTTCTGCTGAAGACAATGATTTATCCAACAGCCACAAAAGGACCGGTACGAGTAAAAATACGATGACACCTGAAAGACGGTGTAGAATTGATGCAATAGCCACGGGTGATTTTAAGTTTACTTCTAAAACTTGACCCATGGACAAATTGACAGGTCTGTTGCTTTTCACAGCGGGCATCCTGTAGTTAAAAACTCCATCCGGAGTTTGTTGGAATTAATTCGAAGGAAAGCTGGCATTATCAGGCAAATACATGCCTAAACATAAAACGACACTGAATTATAAAACGTGAACTATTAAAATACAAACAACTGTATTTGGCTTTTTGAACAAAAAACCTTTAAATAAGAATCATTAACAACAACTTTGAGTTCTCCCCTACTTGCTTTATCTTCATATTCTCATTCTAGATATTTGTTTTTTAATAATTAACTTGATTAATTTAGTCTGTTATCTAGCCAAGCTTCGACTAAGTAGATTTAGACTAAAGATGAACAGCAAAAATATAATTTCGATCCTAAGTCCTTATTAATCCCAAGTAAAATCATAAGGATACATTTCACAAATAAATAATGACTATTTATATAAAGGCATCTCAATTTAGAATTTTTATACTAAAACCTACTTATCTCTTTGTAGATCATAGTTTTTTTGATGTTTTTAGACATTTTATATTCAAAAAAACACTTATTTATTTTTGTTTAAGTTGTATTAAACAAAGTGAAGCAAATTTACGAGCTATTTTTTAGCCGATTAAACAGAGCCAAAAAGAAAATTTATTGCTTTTATTTATAATTCAAGTTTGAAGTAAAAACTTAAGGAAATCGATGTAAGTTACGAGATTTATATAATTTTAAGTTGCAGTCTTAGAATATTTTCTCAATTTCTCCTTTATTTTTTGCTAGGAAAAAACGCTTACAAATACGGCAAAGACTATATTTTTTTCTGCACCTTCTGTTCAATTTGACTTATTATAGAGGTTTGGTACTGTGATTTTATTAAACTTTTTATACCAAGATAAATGACTAAACCACTGTGAGAATGTCATTTTTCATCCATAAGTATAATTGACAAAATTTCAGTAGCCACTAATCTTATAGCAAATTTTTGATCCGTCCGTTTTGTGCATTAAAAGATTGATAGGCAACTCGGATATACATTCACCAGGACAGGAGATCTATTGAATGTCTGAAGCAACTGGCAAGAAAGCCGTTTTACAGCTTGATGGCAAAGAAATTGAATTACCAATTTACAGCGGCACATTGGGCCCAGATGTAATCGACGTTAAAGATGTGTTGGCTGCAGGTCACTTTACTTTTGATCCTGGTTTTATGGCAACAGCTGCATGCGAGTCTAAAATCACTTTCATCGATGGTAATAAAGGTGTTCTTTTACACCGTGGCTACCCAATTGACCAGTTAGCAACTAAAGCTGATTACCTAGAAACTTGCTACTTACTTCTTAATGGCGAGCTTCCAACAGCTGAGCAAAAAGAAGAATTCGACGCTAAAGTTCGTAACCACACTATGGTTCACGATCAAGTAAGCCGCTTCTATAACGGTTTCCGTCGTGATGCTCACCCTATGGCAATCATGGTTGGTGTTGTTGGTGCGTTGTCTGCGTTCTATCACAACAATCTGGACATCGAAGATGTTAACCATCGTGAAATCACTGCGATTCGTTTAATCGCTAAGATTCCTACTTTGGCAGCTTGGAGCTACAAATACACTGTTGGTCAACCATTCGTTTACCCACGTAACGATTTGACTTACGCTGAAAACTTCCTGTACATGATGTTTGCAACTCCTGCAGACCGTGACTACAAAGTAGATCCAATCCTTGCGAAAGCAATGGACCGTATCTTCACGCTTCACGCTGACCACGAACAAAATGCTTCTACGTCTACAGTACGTTTAGCTGGTTCTACTGGCGCTAACCCATATGCATGTATCGCTGCTGGTATCTCTGCACTTTGGGGTCCTGCTCACGGTGGTGCGAACGAAGCTGTTCTTAAGATGCTTGATGAAATCGGCACTGTAGAAAACGTTGCTGGCTTCATGGAAAAAGTGAAAACTAAAGAAGTTAAACTCATGGGCTTCGGTCACCGTGTGTACAAAAACTTCGATCCACGTGCGAAAGTAATGAAAGAAACTTGTGACGAAGTTCTTGGTGCTCTTGGCATCAACGATCCACAGCTTGCTCTTGCTATGGAACTTGAACGTATCGCGCTTTCTGACGAATACTTCATCAAACGTAACCTTTACCCTAACGTAGACTTCTACTCAGGTATCATCCTTAAAGCGATTGGTATCCCAACAGAAATGTTTACTGTGATCTTCGCGCTTGCACGTACAGTTGGTTGGATCAGCCACTGGTTAGAAATGCACAGCGGTCCTTACAAGATCGGTCGTCCTCGTCAGCTTTACACTGGTGAAGTTCAACGCGACATCAACCGTTAATTCGGTTAGCGTTGAAAGACGTAAAAACCACCCTTCTGGGTGGTTTTTTTATGACTGACAAAAACCAACACAACCAAGATGTGAAAAACTTAAAATAGTAAACCTGAAGAATTTTCAATTTCTACAAATTTCTAGAAATTACTCTTATATCGTTAAGGATTGAGTTTTAATGCTGTTTTACCTGCTTCCCTTCATCCTGAGAATGATTCGTTTTGATCAGTTTAAAAGCCGGAACTTAACTTCAGGGGAAATCAAGCTTTGCCAGCAAGTCTTTGCTGACCTGATTGACTATTCAGCAGTCCGTGTCATGAATCACCCTTTCCTGCCTTGGCAATCCAAGCATGTGATTATGGCACCAAGTGGTTATATTCACGTCCGCAACTTGAATTATCGGGACGATTATTCTAAAGAAAGCCGTTCTTATCAGGCGCTTTTCATTCATGAAATGGCGCATATTTATCAATATCAGCAGAATATTAATGTGTTGTTTAAGGGCGCTTTTTTACAAGCCGCTTATTTTTTAAGTATGGGAAAATATAATCCTTACAAATATCAATTTAATCCCAACAAATCCTTTTTAGACTATAACATTGAACAACAGGGAGATATTGCACGCGATATTTTTCTAAAAAAAATTCCCAATATTATTTTAAAAAATCAGATAAGCAGATGATATTGAATACTTTTCACTCAAGTATTCTGTTGATTTCTATTTATGAAAAATAAACTTATTTAAATCCAATTGAGTATTTTTGTGCATTTACCAGAATAAAAAAGCACCATAATAAGTCATTTTTGACCATAACTTTGTGCATCTGTTTCAATTCTCCTGAAACAGCTCTAGCATCTGCCTCAAATTTCGATAAAATAAGCCAAGTATGATATTTTTAGCTCGCAAATCAAGATTTAATGATCATGCGGTCATGACTTTTTTAATTTTGGCCATTTGGCATTTTGTTCGTATCAAACTGCACTCAGCTGGATAATTAGAATTTTAAAAATCAGTGATTTAGTGTATTCACCTATAGGAATAGGACTTAATTGGAATGAAAAGTTTTAAAATTGCGATTGCTCAATTCTCTCCACATGTGGGCAATTTAGATGCAAACACGCAGACAATGATAGATTTGGCAAATCAGGCCAAAAAAGATAATGCTGATCTTATTATTTTCCCTGAACTTTCAACTTTAGGTTATCCGGCTGAAGATTTATTAATTCGTCCAAGTCTGGCTAAACGCACAAAGCTGGCGTTTGAAAAACTGACTGAAGTAAAAGATATCGTCATGGTCTTTGGTTTTGTCAATCAAACCGAAGATGGTGAACGCTATAACTCAGCCGCCGTTATGAAAGATGGCGAAGTTCTAGGGGTTTATAATAAACAGACATTGCCAAACTATGGTGTATTTGATGAGAAACGCTATTTTGGTGAAGGACATCAGCATCTGGTCTTCGAATATCTGGGACACAAGTTTGGTGTCCTGATCTGTGAAGATGTCTGGTCATTATCTACGGTTCAACAGCTGGCTCAATTGAATATTGATACTGCACTGGTTCTGAATGCTTCTCCATATGAAGTTGGCAAACCGCAACACCGTATCGATACCATGGCTGCGCTGGTCAAACAGTTGAATATCAATCTGGTGTACTGTAACCAGGTAGGTGGCCAAGATGATCTGATCTTTGACGGCACCAGCTTTGTACTCAATAAATCAGGCGAAGTGGCTCTGCAAGCACCTAGCTTTGAAAAAGGCCTGTATATCGCTGAATATGATGCAGAAAAATTAGAATTCAGCAAAGGCACGATTACTCCAGCCCTAGAAACTATGGCCGAGATTTATCAAAGTCTGGTGATGGCAACCCGTGATTATGTACAGCGTTCAGGTTTTCCAGGTGTAATTCTGGGTCTGTCTGGTGGTATTGACTCTGCCTTGACTCTTGCCATCGCAGCAGATGCGATTGGCCCTGACAAAGTCCAAGCAGTGATGATGCCTTATACCTATACTGCTCAGATCAGTGTAGAAGATGCCACTGAACAGGCAAAAACGATGGGTGTAACTTTCGGTATTGCCGAGATTAACCCGATTGTAAGTGGCTTCTTGCAAACCCTGTATCCATTCTTTGGCAATGCCCCTGTAGATGCCACTGAAGAAAACCTGCAAGCACGTGCACGCGGTACACTATTAATGGCGCTTTCTAACAAGTTCGGCAATCTGGTTCTAGCAACCGGTAATAAATCCGAACTTGCTGTTGGTTACTGCACACTATATGGCGATATGGTCGGCGGCTTCGCGGTATTAAAAGATGTGTATAAAACCATTGTGTTTGAACTGGCGAAATACCGTAACAGCATCGCAGAAACTCCTGTGATTCCTGAGCGTGTGATTACCCGTCCACCTTCAGCAGAACTTCGTCCAGATCAGGTCGATCAGGATTCATTACCGGCTTATGAAGTGCTTGATGCGATTCTTTATGCTTATATTGAAGAAGACCTGAGCCAGGATGACATCATTGCCAAAGGCTTTGAAGCTGAAGTTGTGAAAAAAGTGATTCGTCTGGTGGATATTAACGAATACAAACGTCGTCAGGGTGCGATTGGTCCACGTATTAGCTCGCGTTCTTATGGTCGTGAACGTCGCTATCCGATCGTTAATGGTTGGAAAGCAGGTATCTAAGTTTTAACTAAACCAGATCAGCCATAATGCCCAAGTAAATGCTTGGGCATTTTTTTATCTTTAAGCAATAAATAGGGTTAAGAAATTAAAAGAAGATTCAAAAATTTAAACAGACAGATATTTAGAAGAACTTTCTCTTAATTTTTTATTGATATTTTTATGGCACAAAAAAAGAGACCAAGCTGAGAGCTTGGTCTTTAAAAATGGTGGCTATGACGGGACTTGAACCTGTGACCCCCGCATTATGAGTGCGGTGCTCTAACCAACTGAGCTACATAGCCGTAAACTGTGTGCGCATTATCGTAATTTCAGGTTGTATCGTCAAGCATTTTAAACCACAAATGTTCAGTCTTTATGCAAATGAAGAATAAACTCTTAAACTTTGTACAAATCATGATTTAATTCGAAATCCCATAACAGAATCTACAAAAATTGGTACCAACTTTTAAAGCCAAATCTAAATCGAAGTCGTATCATATAATATTTAATTTTAAGAATAACTTGCTGAAGAAACAAAATAAAAAGTGAATCTAGGACCTTTTCCTATCGCTATAATACTTTTCCAAATATGGCCAATAGTATCTCTGGATTAAAGCAAAACTGAAGATGACGAAATTCAAAATATACCTAAGCCTGCTCCTATTGAGTTTTATAAGTTTAGCCAATGCAACTGTTATTCATCCAAGCAGCAGATTTTCAGGATGTGATGATGTGAAAAGTTTGGCTCAAGAAGTCATGCTCTTTAGACTGAAAGGTGCACCACAGAAATGGATGATTCAGCAAATAAAACAGCACTACGGTACAGCGAATGATCTCCATGCTCTGATTGGTATAAAACTTACTGAAAAAGCGTTTAAATATGAAATACCCCAAGATCAGTCTGGACGTTCCGCCTTAATTAAAAACTTTGCAATTGATCACTATAATGAATGTGAGAAATCCATTACAGATCGTGCTCAATTTAAAAAAGAAAATAACGGTATTAACCCACCCTTGGAAAGGGAAGTTTTAGAACACTAAAATTATGCTGATAGAAGGTTACTATTAGAAATAGCAGTCTATCTTTATGCAGTTTGATAGATTTTTCATTATTAAAATCTCAATTTTAAACCTGTTCCTATAGTTTTATATAACAGGGATTTTTTGAATCTAAAATTACAGGTAATAACGCAGTATTAAAATCAGATGGCTTTTTTAAGTTAGTTCATTAATATTCTAAAATCATATTATTTTAATCTCAAAATATAAATATAAATCAAAAACTTAGAAAATATACCAACCATTAAAAATTATTGCTTTGTTAAACATAATACTGAGGTATTTACTTGGTTTTATTTTTATAAAATACGCGTTATGATCAAAGTATAAACAACAATTCGTATACGATTTTAACGCGTCATATTTTTATAAAACTTATTTCCTATAAGGAGAATTCTAATGTCATTTGAACATATTTTAGTACCCGTTGACGGTTCAGAAACTTCCTACGCTGCAGTCGATAAAGCTGTCGAAATTGCCAAAGCATTTAACAGTAAAGTGACAGTGGTTCAGGTGCTGGCACTTGATCCCTATATCGCTGCTGAATACATTACAGCAGCTCAAACCAATGACCTGGTTGAACGTGCCCGTACTGCAATTCTGAAGACACTTGATGAAGCAAAAGCGAAATTTGCTGCGGCAGGTATTGATGCAGAGACCCAGCTACTCGAAGGTCAGGTGATTTATAGTGAAATTGTCAAAGCAGCAGAATCCTTGAATACTGATCTGATTGTGATTGGCTCACATGGCCGTACTGGCTTCAAGAAACTGTTCCTGGGTAGTGTTGCGCAAAGCATCTTGGGACAGGCCAATGTTCCTGTAATGGTTATCCGTAAATAATAAAAAAATCCCCACTTCAATCAAGTGGGGATTTCTCTTTCAAACAAATCCATCCCATTGATACTGCTTTAAGCTGACCCGATTTCCAACACATAGAATTCCTTCTGCGCCTAATTTTTGCTGTTGAATATTATGTCCATATTCATCCAGTTTATTGAGACTGATCTTACCTTGAGCGTTCAGGACACGATGCCAGGGCAAATCGGTTTCTGTATCAAGCTGACTTAAAACCTTACCTACCAGACGTGCATGTTTAGGCAAGCCAGCCAGCTTAGCGATCTGTCCATAGGTCGCTACCTTCGCATAAGGAATCTGGCTGACTACACTCAGAATCATTTGTGCCATTTCCTGGCTTGCACTTGATGTCATAGGCTTTCAATCTTGATAGAAAATTCTAATGCTTAGAAATTCTCCGGATTCTCTAAGCGTTTCACTTCTTGTACTTTGTCAGGATGATGCACGGTTGCTACACCATCGGCATCTTTCTTATCAATCAGCATCTCAGGCTGGAAGATGGTGATGGTTTCATTTCCATTTGCATCCTCCCCCACAATATACTGAAAACCGCGCCGGTTCATCTTGTGGCACATCCGCTGATACCAGCCCTTAAAACCTTGAGTTTCTTCATTCGGGTTGTAATAGAAAGCATTCATTACGGCTGGCAAACCTAGACCACAAACTACTCCGGAAAGAAGCACCACAATAAAAGTATATCCAATCAGAATACTGCTATACGCTTCCAGTTGCGGAATATTGGCCACTGCCAGAATCAGGGCTAAGGAAATCCCGCCACGTACACCGCCCCAAGACAGAATGGTTAAACTGCCGTTATAACTTTTTTTACGCATTCTAGGGAATAATGCAAAAGACAGATGGTTGGCCAGGAATCGTGCCAAATGCAGAATTATGAAAGCGACAATCCCGCCTAGAACCAGACTGGTGCTTAGATCAATAATGAACAGTTCCAGACCGATCAAGGTGAACAGGAAGGAATTGATAATTCCCTCTACCGTATGCCAGAAATGGTTTACATCACCGATATCTGCATCAGCCAGAATTTCTTTCCATTTATTCCCGACAATCAAACCTCCAATTACACAGGCAATTGGTGCAGAAGCATGCGCCAGTAAAGCAACCAGATATGAACCACAAGCCAACAGTGCAGTAGTTAATATCAGTGATTCCATTTCATGCTTACCGCGCAGAATACGTAAAATCGCCAGACCAAAACCGATTCCGATCAAAACTGCCACGACAATTTCATAAAGCAATGTTTGCAGGACGGCGAGTACGGTAAAGTTTTCACCTTGCAGTACATTCAGTAAAGTCATAAATAATGCAATACACATCGCATCATTAAACAGCGACTCACCTTCCAGTTTCACGATCAAATGATGGGGTGCGCGTACCGAACTGAGGACACCTTTAATCCCAATGGGATCCGTTGCTCCGAGCGCAGCACCGAGTAATAGCAGGACTAATATATCGACATGGTTGCCAATCAGAAACTGATAACCGTACAGCGCAATACCAAAGAAAACTGCACAGAAAACCAATGCCAGACTGGCCAGAATACCAATCGGCCGCCAGTGATTGCGTAAATCTGAAACCTTAAACTTCAATGCGGATGAAGTCAGAATGAAACAGATCACCCCATTAATCAGGAAGTCATAAAAGTCGACATGGCGAACTGCTTTCTCAATATTATCAATATTGATGCTAAAAAATGGATTACCCTGTAACAGGCTGGCGCACCATTGCAAGATAAAGACAAAAATAGCGGAAACAATCGGCACACCAATGGCTTGAGGAAAACTTAGAACACGTTTGTTGAACATGGTAGTGGCAATTGACAGAGCAAAGACCACCGTCAACAGTTGTAAAAAAAAGAAACTTCCCATTAGGTTTCCTAAGATTTGGCAATTTGCAGCCGTGAGCTGAAAGATTTACTTGAAATATAAATTTAAAAAAACAGTATATTTTAGCGGATCAAGTTTAGTCCCATTTTTTTTCGAATTAAGTTAAGTTTCTTTTCAATATTCACAACTGATGATTTAACATACAGTCTTAAAGCACTTTATTGCTCATCTCTCTTCTTTCTATTTAGAAATTTTCTCCTATGCATCAAACTGTCAAAACCATATTCCGTCTATGTCTCGCTGCTGTCATTTTTCTGGTCACACTCTCCTTGATGTTTACCTGTGTTGCCAAAGTTCAGGAAATTCTGAAAGCAGATCAATATTATCAGCAAGCCGTGAGCATTCCTTTAAAAAGCAGTGCCAAAGCACAATATGTACTGGTGTCTAATAATCAACGTCCAGACAATGCGCTGTTTATCCTGATTGCGGGAAATGGTTATGCAGCAAAAATCAGCTGTGAGCATTATGCGGCCCTATGTACTGATGACTATAATCAGTCACATACCCGGCAGATTCAAAATGTTAATTTAGTAAAAGTGAGAAATTATTTTTATATTGAAAATATTCAGTTCCAAGATAGTCGAACTGGTCAGAACACTGAACTCAGCTATTCCAAAAATGAATTGAAGCAATTTTATAATAATGACATCAGCAATTTAAAATACATTCTCTTTGCGGTTTCGCTATTTGCCTTGGCCGCCTTATTTGTCAGTATCAGGATTTTGAAAAACTTCCGTCGTTTTCTGGAAAAATAACTATTCAATCATTAGGGGAACATTTGCTCCCCTTTTTTGATCTTTAATTTTAGATATTTTGATTAAAAGTATCGCAAGCAGACATTTGTCCCGATTTCAAACCGGTATTAAACCATTTTACCCGCTGTGCACTGGTACCATGCGTAAAGCTGTCTGGTACGACATGGCCTTGGGCCTTTTTCTGCAGATAGTCATCACCGATCTTGTGTGCCGCATCCATGGCTTCCTGTACATCACCCTGCTCCAGGAATTGCGTACGCTCATGGTTATGATAAGCCCATACCCCAGCCAGACAATCCGCCTGTAGTTCTTGACGTACAGAAAGCTGATTACCCTGCGCTTGAGTGGCTTGTTGACGTGCCTGCTGTACCTGTGAAGAAATACCTAAAATGGTCTGGATATGATGACCCACCTCATGTGCTACCACATAGGCTTGAGCAAAATCGCCTGCCTGATCATTGCGAGATAACTCGGTTGAGTTCTGTTCCCCGCTAATTCCCATCTGAGTACGCATATCTTTAAAGAATGCCGTATCAATATAAACTTTCTGGTCTGCCGGACAGTAGAAAGGTCCCATGGCCGATTGCGCTGTACCACAACCAGAATTTACTACCCCACTAAATAGAACCAGTTTAGGCGGAGTATATTGCTGGTTCAGCTGCTGCTGAAATACTTGAGACCAGGTATCTTCTGTATCGGCAAGCACAGTTCCTACAAAATCGATCGCTTCTTGCTGCTCTGGCGTTGGATTTTCCAGGCCCCGTGTTTCTGCACTAGAAACCCCTTGCGTGACCTGCTTGGTGGTTTGATAGGCTTGCTGTGGATCAACGCCAAAAAACTTCCAGGCCACGAAAGCAATAATCAACCCGAGAATACTGATTCCACCGGCTTTGGCACCACCGCCACGACGGTCTTCTACATTGCTACTAACACGACGTCCTTTCCAGCGCATAGTGAGATTCCTTATAGTTTAAAGTCAGCTTATTTTAACGGGCCTGATTTATGCCTGCTTTGATTTCGATCTGATTTTTTGAATAAAGCCAATCAAGATAAATACGATTAACCCTGCCACAAAACCAATCACCAGATTAATAAGTGTAGGCGTAACAGCCCCTACGATACTGCCCAGACTAGGCATATGCTCTACATACTCAACCGAATCTTCAGTGAAATGATGAAACCATGGAATGGTATGAGCAATAATCCCGCCACCGACCAGGAACATTGCAATCGTACCTACAATCGTCAGGGTTTTCATCAATTTAGGAGCAAAAGCCAGCAATCCACAGCCTATACTTTGTTTGAAGCTGGATGCCTGCTTAGTCAGGTACAAACCTAAATCATCAATTTTAACAATCATGGCGACGAAGCCGTACACCCCGACTGTCATTAATATGGCAATTCCTGCCAGTACGATGACCTTGGTGGTAAAAGCTGCGGCTGCCACCGTACCCAAAGAAATCACTACAATTTCCGCAGATAAAATAAAGTCAGTTCGGATCGCACCCTTAATTTTCTCTTTTTCAAATGTGGCCAAATCGGTTTCGATCGTAGTGAATTCAGCCTCAGCATCTTCTTCAGTCTTGGCTTTCTTATGCTTTAAACTATGTAGAACTTTTTCTACGCCTTCATAACAGAGAAATAAACCGCCAATCATCAGTAAAGGATTGATTAACCAAGGCGCAACCACACTAATAAGTAAAGCCAAAGGAACAAGAATCAGCTTATTAATAAAAGAACCTTTCGCTACCCCCCACACCACAGGAAGTTCACGTTCTGCCCGTACACCGCTGACTTGCTGGGCATTTAATGCCAAGTCATCCCCCAAGACACCTGCCGTCTTTTTTGCAGCCATCTTGCTCATCACGGCAACATCGTCTAAAACAGTCGCAATATCATCCAATAATATTAATAAGCTGCTCGCCATTCTTGTTATCCTTATCATCTTTAGACATATTTTAATGAAAATATTTAAAAAATATTGTATTCACTTGTTTAATTAATAAGATTTTTTTACTGCGGCTTTTTTTCTGGCTGACATTCAAAAACAGAATGCCGTACAATGTGGCCATTCGTTAAAATATAGATGTAGTACAGACTACTTTTTGGAATAGATAATGAGTAATCAAGATAATCGTCCAGTAATCTTGACTGGCGACCGTCCTACCGGACAGCTTCACCTTGGCCATTTTGTCGGTTCATTACGCTCTCGCGTAGGTTTACAAGATTCTCACCATCAACATTTGTTACTCGCTGATGCTCAAGCCCTGACAGATAATGCAGACAACTTTGAAAAAGTACGTCGCAATATTATTGAAGTAGCAACAGATTATCTGGCTGTCGGTATTGATCCAACCAAAACTACTATCTGTGTTCAGTCTTGCCTGCCAGCCTTAAACGAACTGACTATGCTCTATCTGAACTTTGTGACAGTTTCACGTCTAGAGCGCAACCCGACCATTAAATCAGAAATTCAGATGCGTGGTTTTGAGCGTGATATTCCTGCAGGTTTCTTATGCTATCCAGTGGCTCAAGCAGCAGATATCACAGCCTTTAAAGCAACTGTAGTTCCGGTGGGCGAAGACCAGATTCCAATGATCGAACAGACCAATGAGATTGTACGTCGCCTTAACCGTCAGATTGGCCGTGAATTACTGCCTGAATGTAAGGCGCTGCTTTCTAATGTGGGACGCTTACCAGGTTTTGACGGTAAAGCGAAAATGTCTAAATCATTAGGTAATACTATTGTTCTAGATGCCTCTGACAAAGACATCAAAAAAGCTGTCAATGCGATGTATACCGATCCGAATCACCTGCGCATCGAAGATCCAGGCCAAGTTGAAGGCAATGTGGTATTTACTTACCTGGATGCATTCGACACCAATAAAGAAGAACTGGAAGAACTGAAAGCACATTATCGCCGTGGTGGTTTAGGTGATGGTACAGTAAAAAAACGTCTGGAAGGTATTCTGAAAGAGCTGATCGGTCCGATTCGTGAACGTCGTATGGAACTGGCTAAAGACCCGGATTACATCATGGATATTTTGAAAACGGGTACAGATAAATGCCGTGACATTACACAGGCCACTTTAGATGAAGTGAAAACAGGCTTAGGTGTTTTCCATTTCTAAGCTAGACAATATTTAAAAAAGCCCTTCATAAAGGGCTTTTTTTATTTAAGGCCAAAATGCGCAAAAATAAGGCAAGTTTCCACACAGATTCTTCATAATTTTAACCTTACTTAACATCTATTAACATGAATACTGATGAGTCACATGAGAATGAGTCCTAATATACTTACATACAGTAAGGAATCAAATTTAACTCTCTCCACAGTTAATCTTGATTTAGTTTTGAAAGAAACTTCCTTTTTCTACGCAATGACAACCCCAATCATTGCGTTTTTTTTGTCTGTAATTTTTGAAAATATAAAAAAATCCTGCCAGATGAGCAGGATTTTGTTGTGTCTTGAATATTAATATTTGAACAAGCCTTTTTCTAATGGAATTTCAATTCCAATAGAGGCACCGCCATCCTGACCATTTACATCTGAGTCACTTATCCAGGCATTAATTTTAAGTGGCATTTCTGGACGAATATAATGCGACCAGGTGACATCTAGTGCTTTAATTTCATCATCAAAAGCAAAAGCAGCATTATTTACACTTGCACGCTCAGACTGATTGACTTCAGCAAACAATACCCGCCCAGATAAACGGTTCATCGGATCAAAACGGATATCACCACCTACTGAAACCATCTGTGCATCACCACCTAAAGCATGTGCCAGCGGATAACCATGCTGATAAAAACCATCAGTATAATTGGTATGGTTATAAGAAATACCTCGCACCTTGCCGTTAGTACGTGTATCTGCCCATTCTGTATAAAGTTGATATGGCATATTTCTTACAGTCGAAGAATAGTCTATTCCAGCCAGATACATTTTCTTCGCAGGCAGACCACCCGCTTCATCTTCACCTACATATTGCCCATAGAAGCCCATAGGTACCTGTGTCAAAGGAAACAGGTTCAGGCGTGCATCGAAACCAGCAATCTGGTTTGATGGGTCAGGTTCACCCGTACCACCATTATCTTTATTCCCGACAAAAGCATCCCATAATGAACTTAAGCTTTCAGGACGTCCTTCCCCACCCCATTGAATCGCACGAGAAGCACCTAGCTCCAAGTAAGATAAAGGTTGTGCTGTTACACGAAGACCAATTAGTTTGGCATCTGGAACGGCAGTATAATCATCCAATTGTCCTGCAAAAGCCTGATATTGCCACGGTCCAATCCAGGACAGCCATTTAGTTTCAAAAGCTGTTTGTTCTGCACGTTGTGCCATAAATCCATATACTGGGCGGCTAGCATCGCCGCGAATCAAGCTGCCATCATGTCCCGGACCCCAATAGGTCGGAATTTGGCCGGCAATCAGCCATTGATTCCAGAGTTTCCCTGCTAGATAAGATCCTTCCAGATTTACATCCTGATCATTCTCAATTTGTCGATCTTTTTCGGCATTAACCCGGAGTTTGGCATCCCAGTTTTCGCCACCTGCATTAAACTCTAAAGCTGCCTGAAATTGTGCCTTTTGCTGATCGCCAAAGGCTTGAGGAATATCTTTTGGATCACTTTCCGCAAATAAGCCTACTTTGAGCTGCTGATTGTCTGCTGTTAATTTTGCCAGAACTGAACCAATAACACGTTGTTGTACTTTGTTACTCACTTGTGCATTGGATAGAGCACGTTGAATTTCATCACCACTGAGCGGCCAGGTCGAGGTACTGATCTGGATCACCCCTTGCTGGTTTAACCAGTTCAAGTCAGTACGAAGATTTGCATCATTCAGAACCAGCCCTTGAGCAAAAACAGGAAGTGAAAGTGTCGTAAGAAGTACACTTAATAATGGTTTTTTTAGAAACATGGGATCAATATTCTCAAGTTTATTTTTGCCTAACCATAGATATTTCAAAAACAATATTCAATGGCGAAACTGTATCAGTATAATATGAAACCCTAGATTTAATTGACTTTCAAAATAATAAATCGCTTCGAGAAATGAGATAGAAATACAAAAATGAAATTACAAATGTAAAAAATAGAATTAAATAATGCTGGGTTTTAATTTTATTTAAAATAAATACTGAACACATAAAAAAGGCAGTTTTAAAAACTGCCTTTTTTCGAATAAGTCATTAGTGTTTATGACGCATATGCGGGAATAAGATTACATCACGGATACTTGGTGCATTCGCAAAGATCATCACCAGACGGTCAATACCGATCCCTTCACCTGCTGTAGGAGGCAGACCATATTCCAGAGCTTCAATGAAGTCAGCATCATAGTGCATTGCTTCATCATCACCCGCATCTTTCTCAGCAACCTGTGCCTGGAAGCGTTCAGCCTGATCAATCGGGTCATTTAATTCTGAGAAGCCATTTGCCAGTTCACGACCACCGATAAAGAATTCAAAACGGTCTGTAATATGCGGATTTTGATCATTACGGCGAGCTAGTGGAGAAGTTTCCGCTGGATATTCAGTCACGAATGTAGGCTGACGTAGTTGAGTTTCTACCGTTTCTTCAAATACGATGGTTTGCAGTTTACCCAGACCAAAACCTGGTTTTACCTGTTCTTTCAGTTCTTCCTGAATGAATTTCGCCAGGAACTCACGGTCATTGACATTTTCTGGAGTGAACTGTGGATTGTGCTCAAGAATGGCGTCAAACATTGAGATCTTTTTAAATGGTCCTTTGAAGCTAAAGACTTCATCGCCATAAGGCACATCAGTGGTACCCAGAATATCAATTGCCAGTTTTTCCAGCATTTGCTCTGTCAATTCCATCAGGTCTTTGTAATCTGCATACGCCTGGTAGAATTCGATCATAGTGAATTCAGGGTTATGACGAGTAGAAACACCTTCATTACGGAAGTTACGGTTAATTTCGAATACGCGCTCGAAACCACCCACAACCAGACGTTTCAAATAAAGCTCAGGTGCAATACGCAGGAACAACGGCATATCCAGTGCATTATGATGCGTTTCAAATGGACGCGCAGATGCTCCACCAGGAATTACGTGCATCATCGGGGTTTCAACTTCCATAAAACGTTTGTCGTTCAGGAAGCTACGAATACCGGCAACAACTTTGGCACGAACTTCAAAAGTTTTACGGGTTTCTTCATTTACGATCAGATCAAGATAACGTTTACGATACTTCACTTCAGTATCAGTTAAACCGTGGAACTTGTCTGGAAGTGGACGTAATGATTTAGTCAGTAATTCAAAATGTTCGATATGAACATACAGATCACCTTTACCAGAACGACCGATATAACCTTCAACTGCAATGATATCGCCCAGATCCAGGCCTTTGATCGTTGCAAGTACTTCTGGCTCAAGTTCTTTACGTGGAACATAAAGCTGAATACGACCGGTCATATCCTGAATCACGATGAATGAACCGCGGTTCAACATCACACGACCTGCTACTTTTACATGAACGTGTTCGCCAGCTTCAATTTCTTCTTTAGATTTATCAGCAAACTGGTCTTGTAAGTCTTGCGCATAATGTTCACGTTTAAATGTGTTTGGCCATGGGCTAACACCAGTTTCTTTTGCGTGGTCTTGAATCTGCTTTAACTTGGCATGACGCTGTGCAATTAAATCGTTTTCGGAAATGATTTGTTCAGAAGTCGATTGAGCGTTATTTTGCGTCATCTCTGCCTCGGATAAGATTAGTTAAAAAATAGAAGTTGCATAGAATAGCAGAAATCTGCATCAAATCGTAGCGTAAAGACTTCCTACACGTGGCTTTTCTTGAGAAAAATTTCTGGATATATGAAATTCTTAAAGGCAAATGTTTTTCAGTTTCGAATTTTATGATTGGTTTTTTTAGAATATTGCCCAACTTTTGTTAGATGAAAGTCCAAGACCTCAATCCTCTGCACAAATTCTGCCTTTATATCCCATATCAGCTTAGACCAATAGCTAACTGCTTCCTCGAAATAGACGTTTTACAATAATGACCATATTAGAAGGTGGTGTCTTAACACCCTGACCACGACTTTGCCATGTCCGATAAAAATGAGTAAAAATATGTCTAAAATATTGTTTTTTCATGGCTTGGATTCGTCAAAACAGTCCACGAAATTTCATGCAATTGATGCAATGCATAAATATTGTATAGATGTGGATTATCGCAATCTGAGCTACCAGTCGGTAGCCGATTTCTACCACGAAATGGTTGAAACCATTAAACCGGATATTCTGGTCGGACACAGTCTGGGCGGTTATTGGGCGCTAAAAATGTCACAAGCTCATCAGATCCCTTGTGTGATCGCGAATCCTAGCTTGCAACCGAATTTCCGCGATGATTATCCTGCGATTTGTGACAGTGATTTGCAGCATGATATTCCGCAAATGGCCTATCTGGAATTAGGCGATGAAATTCTGGATATGCATGCAGCACAGGCACAGCTTGAAGATTATATGCAAATTCATGCCATTGAAGGTGGTCATCATCGTCTGGAACATCCCGAACAGATTAACGACCTGATTCAGGAAATTGAATATCATTTTATCCGGCAATAAAAAAGCCCCAATAGTTGGGGCTTTTTTGATCATTCAGACTTAAGCAACTGCAGCTTCAGGCTGGGATTTATCATCAAGTACTGACCAGATGTCCAAGCCTAATTCACCGTGTAAATCTGGCAGATCAAGGAAGATGCTCGCACCTAGAACCTGATGCTGACATTTCTCAGCCAATTCATGAACTGCTTTCAATGTACCACCAGTTGCCAGTACATCATCCACGATAATCACTTTTTGTCCCTGAACCTCTGCAGACATTTCCAGACGGTCCAGACCATATTCAAGGCTATAACCTACACCTACGACTGGAGGCGGCAATTTACCTGCTTTACGAACCAGTAATAAGCCTTTGCCCGTACGCTGCGCCAATAGGCTTGCCAGCACGAAACCACGTGCTTCCACTGCCACAAAGCTGTCTACTTCAGCTAGCTTTTCTTCAGGAATGCTGGCAATCAAAGCATCAGTTAATGGCCCTAGATTATTCATGAATAATGGAGTCAAATCGAAGAAACAAATGCCTGGTTTTGGGAAATTCTGGACAGTACGAATGTGAGACCACAGAGAAGTAGACAAATTGCTCATGGGAGATCTTTAAACAAGGAAAGGAATAGGTGAATTTTAAACTAAATTAACAATGTGTAACAACAACGACTGTGCAATATTAAAGCAGAAAATAATAATAACCAATTGATTTAAATATATAAATTTATTTTAAAAAATATTTAATAAAGACTTTTCTAAGTCTAAGTTAACTGATTTTAATCATTTTTTCTGCCCGACTTTGGTCTACAACTTAAAATCTAAGCCAGAAACGTGTTTTATGAAACTAAAAATACAACTCTTTGCCTAACCTTAAATATATTTCTAGTAATGAAATACCTAGGGACTGCCCTTTCTGCTGTTAATTTCACTGATTAAACTTTTATTCGCTTTACTTTATGAATAGAACTGCGTAAAAATTTAGCCAAATATGTTTACTATTAAAAGTCATATTCTTTAGGGTCTTGCCATTTGTGGATTTTAAGCTGACAGCTACAGTTGGTCAGTTTTGGAGAGTTATATGAAAAAATATCAATGCATCGTTTGTGGATGGATTTATGACGAGGCAGAAGGTTGGCCTCAGGACGGAATCGTTCCTGGAACCAAATGGGAAGATATTCCTGATGACTGGACTTGTCCGGATTGTGGTGTTTCTAAAGTCGATTTTGAAATGATTGAAATCTAATCATGTTCTTTTAAAGACCATATTGAATGGTCTTTTTTATGTCCTTTATACCTGAAAAAAACTAATTTAAAAAAGCATGGAGAATCGTATGCATCCTATCGTCATCATTGGTTCGGGCATGGCGGGTTATGCTGTTGCCCGTGAGTTTCGCAAACTCAACCCAGACCATGAACTTGTCATGATTTGTGCTGATGATGCGACTAATTATGCAAAACCTACGCTTTCTAATGCTTTAGCAGGAAACAAAGCGCCAGAACACATCCCTTTGGGTGATGCAGAAAAAATGTCAGCGCAGCTGAAAATGCGCATCGAAAAAAATACCTGGGTCAAAACGATTCATCCTGAACAGCATCAGCTGACTTTAGAAAAAGACGGTCAGGAAAGCACACAGGATTATTCTAAACTGGTGCTAGCTGTAGGTGCTAATCCGGTCCGTCTTGCCATTGCTGGTGATGCGAGCGATGACATTCATATGGTCAATAACCTGACTGACTATAAAGCTTTCCGTCATAATCTGGCAGCCCGTGAAAATAAACGTGTGGTGATTCTAGGCGCAGGCCTGATCGGCTGTGAATTTGCCAATGACTTGCAGCATACCAATCATCAGGTCACTGTGATTGATCTGGCACCTCAACCGTTGGGTCGCTTATTACCTTCTCATGTCGCAGATGCTTTCCAACAAAATCTTGAAGAAACTGGTATTCATTTTGTACTGGGGACAACGGTCGAAAAAGTTTCTAAAGTTGAAAATGGTGATTATCTGGTCACACTTGCCAATGGCCAGTCGGTAGTTGCCGACGTGGTACTGTCTGCTGTGGGCTTACAACCGAATATTTCTGTCGCAAAAGAAGCCGATATTCATACCAGTCGCGGGATTCTGACCAATACAAAACTAGAAACCAATCAACCGGATATTTATGCAGTAGGCGACTGTGCGGAAGTAAATGGAATGCTTTTGCCATATGTCATGCCAATCATGCAGCAGGCCCGCGCCCTGTCTAAAACATTGAATGGCGAACATACTGCAGTCCATTATCCAGCAATGCCTGTTGCGGTAAAAACGCCAGCTGCGCCATTGACTGTCCTTCCTGCTCCGGTTGATGTCGAAGTAACTTGGGAAAATGAAGAGTTTGATGATGGTATGCTGGCCAAAGCCTTTGATGCCAGCGGTACTTTGCGTGGATTTGTCCTGCTTGGTGCCACTGCTGCCAAACAACGCCTGGCATTGACCAAGCAGGTTCCTGACTTGATTCCAGCTACAGTTTAGATGTTTAATACAAAGGACATTTTTTAAGCGAAATGTCCTTTAATCAGGAAATACATCATGCACAGTGCCCTGCAGTTCAATCATTCTCCGTATACCGCGTTCATGCGTGAAACCAAGGTCGATCTTGGCAATGGCATTGAATTGCACGTGGAAGTCGGCGGAAATCCTGAACACCCGACCATTCTGCTGATTATGGGGCTTGGAGCACAGATGCTGTACTGGCCGGACTTCTTCTGTAAATCACTCATTGATCACGGCTATCATCTGGTGCGTTTTGACAACCGGGATATTGGTTTATCTTCCAAGATTCACCATAAAGGGCCTCGCTTAAACACCTTAAAAATGATGAGCCGTTTTGTATTGGGTTTAGGCAATCAGGGCGCGCCTTATACACTGTATGATATGGCAGATGATGTACATCTTCTGATTGAAAAAATGGGACTGGGTCAGGTCTATGTGCTCGGTGCCTCTATGGGCGGCATGATTGCCCAGATTCTGGCCGCACGTTATCCTGACAAAGTTAAAAAAATGGGCTTACTGTTTACCAGTAATAACCAGCCACTGTTACCCCCGCCTTTTCCAAAGCAACTCTTTAGTTTAATTGACAAACCCGCTTCCACAGATGAAGATGGCATTGTCGATCATAGCTTGAAGCTGTTTAATATTATTGGCTCACCGGGTTATGTGAATCATCTGGAAGCGATTCAGACCGCCCGTAAGTTATATAAGCGAAGTTACCATCCAGCGGGTGTACTTCAACAGTTTTTAGCAATATTATGTACGGGTTCATTGCTGCAACTGGACAAGCAAATCCAACAAGAGACCCTGGTGGTTCATGGTGCTCGTGACAGATTGCTGCCTCCTAGTCATGGTAAGGCTGTTGCAAAAGCAATTTCAGGGGCTAAATTTGAATTAATTGATGGAATGGGGCATGATATCCCTCCGCATTTTATTCCATATCTTAGCGAATTATTTGCTGATCATTTTAAATCATAAACATTAGGACACTATGGCTGCATTACCATCCCTAAGACAGCTGTCATACCTCGTAACACTGTCTGAGACGCTGCATTTTACAGAAGCTGCTCGCCGCTCATTTGTTACCCAGTCAACTTTGTCTGGCGGTATTATGGAGCTGGAGCGTTTACTCGGTGGCGTTCTTGTTGAACGCGATCGCCAGAATGTACGTTTAACGCCGCTTGGTGAACAAGTGGTTGCACGTGCCCGTGTTCTACTGGCTGATGCTCAGGACTTAATGCGTTTAAGTCGTGAAATGAGTGAACCATTAACCGGTGATCTGCATCTTGGCGTTATTCCAACCATTGCCCCTTTCATCCTGTCGCAATTTCTGGATGAAGTGCATCAGCAGCTACCGAAAATTCAGCTACATTTACATGAAGCTCAAAGTGAGAAAATTGTAGAGAAACTGGAGCATGGTAATCTGGATATGGTGGTGCTAGCGCTGCCTTTCGATACCCGTAGCCTGAAAGTTGCTGAAATTGCCAAAGAGAATCTGTATCTGGTACATCACAAATCTGACCAGAATGCGGCTCAAGCCAAGTCTCTGGAAGATCTGGATCTGTCTCGCCTGATGCTGTTGGAAGAAGGCCATTGCTTGCGTGATCATGCATTGAGTGCCTGCCCGATTGGTGAGCGTAAAAATGATCATCGCCTGAAAGCAAGTTCATTACCGACGTTGATCGAAATGGTGTCTGCTGATCTTGGTTTTACCCTGTTGCCAGAAATTGCACTGCATACCAATATGATCAAAGCCAATCCGGATCTGCGCATTAATCCAATCAATGCTGCACCAAGCCGTACTCTGGCGCTGGTCACTCGTAAGAGCACACCGCTACAAAGCGAATTCGATGTGTTATTACAAATTTTGCAAAAAATTACTGCTCACGATGCAGCTTAATTAAGCCCTAATAAAAAAGGAGCACTTAGATTGCTCCTTTTTTATTGCCTACGTCTTCTGATAAATTTAATTTTTATAAATTCAGTCAATTAAAATGATTCAAAACCAATTTTTAAACTTTAACTATTTATAATATATAAAAATTAAATCCCTATTTCTTGGGATTGGCATTGAAACTAATTTAAGCCAAAATACATCTGTATATTAATTACTCTCAGGATAAGATTTCTTTGGCCTCATTTTTGCCTGCACCGGTATTATTGGTGCAACCTTATCCACCCCCGCTCTCTTCCAATCTTGATCTTGCATTGCTACAGCTCGGTTATCAACCGGATATGCTGTCCTATACCGATCATCTGTCTGCTCAATCCCATATTGAACAGTATCTTCCCAATCTCGTGTTATATGAGATTCATGAGAAAGCACAACTTAAGAATCTTAATATAATTCAAGCACGAATCCAGATTCCTCATCTGATTGCAGTTTTAGCTGATGATTCACCTGAAATGATTAATTTATTCTTGTCATCTGGCGTAGATCGATATCTGATTGCATCGCATCCTGTTTCAAAAATAGTAGCGAGCCTGAAAATTATCCTACGCGGTGGTTCCGATTTACATCCTGAATTAGCCCGTTATTTAGTGAGTCAGGAAACAAAAATACATTTTTTAAATCAGACTGAAGTACAGATTTTAAAGTATTTCAGCCAAGACCTGACTTTGGCCGAAATTCAAAACAGATTAAGTCTGCACGATTACCAGATTTATGCTGCTATTCGCAAAATCTATCAAAAACTCGCGAATCCATTTATCCATTCTCAAAATTAACAAAATATAAAAAAGGCTGAATTATCAGCCTTTTTAGTTTGCATAGAGTTATTTAAAGGTTTCCAGCAAGGTACGCTGTGCATTATGCGGTTGTTCACCTTCTGCAACTTGGGCACGCACCCAGGTTCCATCTCCTTGTAACAACCAGGCCTGCTGATTGTCTTTCAGGTAATTTAATAAGCCTTGCTGGTAAATGCGTTTCTTTAATGCTTCATCTTCAATCGGAAAACAGGCTTCTACACGATTAAACAGGTTACGATCCATCCAGTCTGCGCTTGAGCAATAAATGCGGGAATTGCCATTATTACTAAAATAAAATACGCGCGTATGTTCCAGGAAACGGCCGACGATTGAACGTACCCGAATATTCTCTGAAAGTCCCGGCAAGCCTGGACGTAGACAACAAATCGAGCGGATAATCAGATCAATCTGTACACCTGCTTGAGAAGCTTCATAAAGTTTGTTGATCAGTTGCAGTTCAGTTAAAGCATTGACCTTCACGATAATCTGGGCTTTCTTGCCCGCTTTAGCATTGGCAATTTCATTATCAATATAGTTGATGAGCTGGGCATGCAAGGTAAATGGCGCATGGAGCAGCTTTTTCAGCTTGGCCATTTTCCCCATTCCAGTCAATTCCTGGAAGATACGATGCACATCTTCACACAGATCCTTGTCTGTGGTTAACAAGCCATAATCTGTATAAATCCGTGCATTGCCCGCATGATAATTCCCGGTTCCCAGATGCACATAACGCACCAACTTGTTATTTTCTCGGCGTACCACCAGAATCATTTTGGCATGGGTTTTATAACCAACAATGCCATAGACCACGACAGCACCCGCTTCTTGCAGCACATTGGCAACTGCAATATTAGATTCTTCATCAAAACGTGCACGCAGCTCGATGACTGCAGTCACTTCCTTACCGTTACGGGCCGCTTCTGCCAGCACCTGCACGATCTCAGAATCTGGACCACTACGATACAATGTCTGCTTGATTGCCAGTACCTGAGGGTCACGTGCTGCTTCACGTAACAGCGTAATCACTGGTGCAAAAGATTCAAATGGATGATGTAGCAAAATATCCTGCTTCTGCATGGCACTGAAAACATTTTCAGATTTCTTCAGTACTTTAGGCAGAATTGGCGTATGTGAATCATAACGTAAATGTGGACGTTTGAAGTTGGACAGTAACCGCGCCAGATTAACCGGTCCTGCCACTTTATAGAGCTGTTCTTCATCCAGATCAAATTCTTCCAGCAGATATTCATAAATATGCTGCGGACAATTTTCAGTCACTTCCAGACGGACTGCACGACCAAAACGGCGCGAACTTAGCTCGCCTTTTAAGGCTTTGGCCAGGTCTTCAACATCTTCATTTAAGGCTAGATCGGCATTCCGGGTAACACGGAACTGATAGCAGCCAGTCGCGGTCATGCCCGGGAACAGGTCAGACACATGTTCATGAATGATGGCGGATAACATCACATGATGTTCTTTACCATCAGTCAGTTCATCCGGTAAACGCACAACACGTGGCAATGAACGTGGCGCAGGAACAACCGCAAGATCAATCTGACGGCCAAAGGCATCTTTCCCTTCGAGCGTCACAATAAAATTCAGGGATTTATTCACCAGACGTGGGAATGGATGTGCCGGATCAAGGCTAATAGGCGTAAGAACTGGAGCAACCTGTTCCTGAAAATATTTTTTCACCCAGGCCGATTGTGCCGGTGTTAGCTCTCCACGGCGCAAGAAGCAGATATCTTCCTCACGCAGTTTAGGCAAAATCTCTTCATTTAAAATACGGTACTGACGTTCAATGGCGGCATGTGCAGTTTCGGCAATCTGCTCTAATACTTGTTTTGGCGTCAAACCATCTGGACTGCGGCTTTCATTGCCCAAATCCAGTTGTTCCATGACGCCAGCCACACGAATTTCAAAAAACTCATCTAAATTACGTGAAAAGATCAGTAGAAAATTCATGCGTTCCAGCAAAGGATGCAGAGGATCAACCGCCTGTTCCAGCACTCGCAAATGGAAATCCAGAATAGACAGTTCACGATTAATGTAACGATCATTATAAGTATATTCGGTTGGTGCCGAAGTCGTACTGGCTGCCGTATTCATATCAAACCTACGCTATTTTCAAGTCTTGCTTATTGCTTTTAGTATGCTTCAAATTAATGACATTTTCATAAAAAAAGCCCAAATATTTGGGCTTTATCTTGATATTTTTATTTAAGGGATTTCAGCATAGCGCATATAACGCTGAATCATACGTTTACGTGCTTTTAGGGCTGATGCATTACGATGATCTTCAAAATATTTTGGATTGGTGAGAATCGCTGCCAGGAAGATGGCCTGATCACGAGTCAGGCGCTCTGCAGTCTTACCAAAATAATGTTTGGCTGCCGCTTCTGCTCCATAGATATTGTCTCCAAACTCAATCGAATTTAAATACACTTCCAGAATACGCTCTTTAGACCACATGCGCTCCATCATCCAAGTCGCGACAGCTTCCTGACCTTTACGCAGGAATGAACGCTTGTTGACGAGGAACAGGTTTTTAGCCAGCTGCTGGGAAATGGTTGACCCTCCTGCCACAACACGGCCTTCATTCTTGTTACGGCTGAGTGCAGTCTGAATACCATCCCAGTCAAAGCCATGATGGTGCATGAATTTTCCATCTTCTGCCGTCACTACCGCCTGCTTGAGATTGGTACTGATTTCATCATAAGGGCGCCACTGATGTTGAATGGGCTTGGAGGGTTCAGTCCAATAATCGATCCGCATCATCATGGTGGTATTCACTGGATTGGTTCGCCACCAGGCTAAACTTGCAAAAATCCACAGTTGAACAAGTAGAATCACACTGACAATCACGAGAAGGGTGCGGGTCAGAAAGGCTTTCATGTCAGTGCGTTACTCCTGAAAATTCAATTTTTCGTGTTAAGCTTATTCGAAATATACAATCACAGCAAAAAAATAGCATGCCTGAATATTCTCCCCCAACAACACATCGCAAACTGGAAATGCAGCTCTGGTGGATGACCGCACTCCTGATCTGTATCAATGTCGGCCTGTTTGGCTGGCAGGTTCTGAATGGAATGGACATCACACAGCCAAGTTCTCCAGATGCCATTCGCTGGGGAGCAGATTATGCACCTTTAACGTATTTAGCGGAACCCATACGCCTGTTTAGTAGCATGTTTTTTCATTTTGGCTTAATTCACCTGATGTTGAATATGTGGGCACTGTATATTTTTGGTAGTGTCGCTGAACAAATTTTTGGCCGGATCTATTTTACAGGTCTTTATATTTGTGCCGGCCTGATGGGTAGTTTGCTCAGTGGCTATATGAGTATCCAGGACAGTTATGCCTTAATCGAAGGCGGTGTAGCCAATCCTGGCTTATTGCCGGGTGTTAGTGCGGGTGCTTCGGGTGCAGTCATGGGTCTCGGTGCCTCCCTGACTGTTCTATCTTTACTGCCAATGTTGCCCCGTCAGCCTTTTATTCTGGATAAAAAAACGCTCGTAATGATCATGGGCCTTAACCTGGCGATGGGCTTTATGATCAGCGGAATTAACAATGCCGCACATATTGGCGGCATGATCATGGGGGCCGGACTAACAGCGCTCTGGTATCTTGGTCAGAAAATGCAGCGTGGCCGTTTGGTCAGTCTGGTTGCTTTACTGCTCGGCGTCGCTGCCTGTGTCGTGCTGTATCAATATAATCTGGCCCTGCTTGAACCGATCCGCCCACTATGGCAGGAAATTTTACAAATGCTACAACAGCAGTTGGCGGATCAGCCCGCAAGATAAATCTTATTGATTCATCTCACGCAGGCTTTGCAAGGGCGGAATTTCGGAAAGATAACTCAGACGATAACGCCCGATCAGGGTACATACCACAGTCATAAACACAGGCAGGATAATCCAGATTTCCCAATGGGGCTGGATGATCAGATCCATCTTATAGCTGGCAATGGCGCTGATCACTTCTGCAAACAGACATGAAACAATACCGGCGAATAGTCCGATAAAACCGATTTCCAGACTCATCATGGTTTTCAGCTTCTGTTTGGAACTACCAAAAGACCGGAGCAAAGCCACTTCACGTTTACGTTCATCCATGAGCAGGTTTAGACAGGCCATCAGTACCAGAAAACCGGATACGCTGACCAGCACAGCCAGAATGGTAATGATCTGCACCAGTACATTCACAATCCGTTTGATTTCTTCCAGAATCAGGCTGACATCAATAAATACCGTATTGGAAAACCGCTGAACCAGATTCACCAGTTTATCTTTATCTGTTTCCGGTACATAGAAACTGCCCAGATAACTGCCCGCATTGGCATCCATAGTATTCGGTGCAAAGATAAAGAAGAAGTTTGGACTAAAACTTTCCCACTCTACTGTTCTGAGGTTCACCACCTTGGCCTCAAGTATGCCTTCAGGCAAGCTAAAACTGAGCTTATCCCCCAGTTTGATGCCCAGCTCTTGTGCAGTATTGGCTTCGACCGAAACTTCACCCGGCTGTTTCAATCCTGCCTCCCCTTGCACAATGACATTATCCTGAGGATAGCGGTCCGATTGAGTCAGATTCAGTTCACGTCTTAAGGTATTACTCTGCTTGACCAGTTCAGCAGCAAAAGGATGATCATTTTTCGCCACCAGACGCCCGCGAATATTGGGATAAAGCGGCGTGCTTTTCCAGCCATTCTGTTCTAACTGAGCTTTTAAGTCAGGCATATCAAAAGGCGGCAGACCATAGACAAACTGGTTGGGTGTCCCTTCCGGCAACTGTTGCTGCCATCGATCAAGTAAATCTGTACGCAGTACAGCCAGCACACTAATCAAACTGAGTCCTAAAGCTAAGGCAGTAATCTGTAAAGCGGTCTGATACGGTGTCCGTACATAGGCAGACAGATTGAATTTCAGATTACGCAGCAGTTTTAAAATACTCCAGACCGTAAAATACAGTACGGCGCAAAGCAGAATAATGGCCCCAATCACCCAAGCTGTCAGCACGATATTTTCCGTTAAAATTACACTGAAAATAATCAGACTTAAGGTTCCGGTCAGTAACATCCACAACATCGAATGGACGGATTTTTCCTGCTGACGAATGACCCGAATTGGGGGAGTATTTAACAGCTGAAACAAACTCGGCATGACAAAGCCCAATAACACCACAGCACTGGTCAGCATGGCAATTGGCAATGGTCCCAGCAGCATCGCCGTAGCAGAAAACTCAAGCTGCAAGTTTGGAATCAGCTGTAGCATGAGTTGCAGCAAGCCATAACCTAATGCAACACCTATCACGCTACCAATCAGCATGGCGATTAAAAGCACTAAACCCAGCAAAGCCAGATAAGCGGCCAGAATCTGATTTTTGGTCGCGCCAATACAACGCATCAGGGCAATATGATCCTGGTTCTGCTGTACATAGCGTTGTGCGGTTAAAGCAATGGCAATCCCGCATAATAAAATGGTGAGAATATTGGCCAGTTGCAGAAAAGTATCCAGATTGGCAATTGGTTTCATTAAACGGGTATTGCCTTCGCTGGCATTACGCAAGCGTAGACTGCCCTGCTGTTCCAGTTCTTGTCCCTCAACCTCAGCATCTGCTTCACCTGAAGTCCCATTTTCAGATTTTATCTTCTGCTTGAACCAGGTTTCATATTGCCGGGTATCGGCTGGATTGCCTGCCATTAATAAACGGTAATCAATCCGGCTACCGACCTGAATCGCATTGGTGCGCGCCACTTCTGACTGAGCAATAATCACAGTCGGCGAAAAGCCAGAAAAACCCAGCTCCTGATTAGAATCCTGCTCAATTTTTGCAGTAACCTTAAATTTGGCATCGGCGATATTCAGTTCATCACCTAGTTTGACCTTGAGCAGATCCATGGCCCGTGAACTCAGCCAGATTTCCCCCGCTTGGATTTTATCTGCTGCAGGCTGAACCCGTAGCTCTCCTCGTAAAGGAAAAGCCTGATCAATAGCCTTAACATTGACCATGACAAACTGATCATTGGTATAAGCCATCGTACTGAAAAATGTGACTTCAGATTGCTGTAAATCGAGCTGCCTGGCCTGATCACGCCATTCCTGAGCTAGCGGCTCATTATCAGAAAGTACCAAATCTCCCGCCAGCATTTCAGCTGCCTGTAAAGCAACGGCGTTCTGAATCTGTTCATTACTGAACTTTAGTGCCGTTGTGGCACTAATCGCTAAGGTCAGCGCGATGATTAGCAGATAAATCCCTGTCGTATTAAAACTTTGTCTGAGTAAAGGACGAAACAGATGCTGCATATCAGCCTCCACTCGCATGTTCAATCAGCTGACCATTGACCAGTTCAAAATGACGCTGGCATTGTTGGGCCAGATCAGGATCATGGGTAACCAGAACCAGCGTGGTGCCTAATTCGCGATTTAACTGAAAGAGCAGCTGTTCAATTTCCTGAGCGGTTTCCCCATCCAGATTACCTGTCGGTTCATCAGCAAATATGATTTTGGGTTCACTGACCAATGCGCGGGCAATAGCGACACGTTGCTGCTCCCCACCCGACAGTACTTTTGGTGTTTGCTGAGCCTGACGGTCTAATCCGACCTTTTGTAGCAATGCCAGCGCCTTTTGTTCGGCATCACTATATTTAAAATCTAGCTGTAAACGTAAAGGCAGCATGACATTTTCAAGTGCCGTAAGATGAGGTAAAAGCTGGAAAGACTGAAATACAAAGCCAATATTTTTTAGCCGGACTAAAGCACGCTGTTCTTCATTCAAGTTCGATACCAGCTCTCCACAAACCGTTAACTGCCCGGAACTAGCCTGATCTAAAGTGGCCAAAATGCCCAGTAAAGTTGACTTTCCTGAACCTGAACGCCCAGTAATGGCGACCTGTTCTCCAGTCAAAATTTCCAGCGAAAGATCTTCAAAAATAGTCAGTTGTTTTTGTGAAAGTTGTATCTTTTGTGTCAATTTCTGGGCAGAAATAATCGCTTGTGGCATGATGGTCGAATCGTTGCTGCTTTGAATCATACGTGTCCTATATGAAAGATCTAAATCAGAAAAATCGTGTATTGCCTTGCCTGGTATTCTTTGGACTGTGCCTGATTCCTTTTAGTCTGTCGGCAAAGACCATTATGATTGTGGGTGACAGTATAAGTGCTGGTTATGGCATGCAACCACAGCAAGGTTGGGTACATTTATTACAAAAGCGTTTGGACCAACACTATCCGAAACAGCATAAAGTGGTCAATGCAAGTGTGAGCGGTGAAACCACCAGTGGTGCCTTGGCAAGGCTGCCGAAACTGCTACAGACGCACCGTCCAGATATTGTGGTGATTGAGCTTGGCGGGAATGATGGCCTGCGTGGGCAGCCACCCCAAATGATTCAAAAGAATTTAGCAGCTCTGGTACAACAAAGTCAGAAAGCCAAGGCGAATGTGGTTGTTTTTGGAATGAAAATGCCACCAAATTATGGCCAGGCATATAGTAAGGCTTTTGAAAATAACTATAAGGTGGTCAGTCAGCAGTATAAGGTCAAACTACTACCCTTCTTTATGCAAGGCGTCGCTGGCAATAAAAGTCTGATGCAACAGGATCAGATTCATCCCAACACCAAAGCCCAGACTATTTTATTAAATAATGCTTATCCTTATATTAAAGGCGCCCTCTAAGGCGCCTTTAACTGAATCAAATCTTAAAATTTTCTTAGAAGTCAAAGAAAGTTACTTCACCGGTTTCAAGTGAATATTCTGCACCAATCACCTGTAACTTACCTTTAGCAATCAGGCTTTCTAGAACTGCAGAACCATGACGTAATTGATTTACTGAAGCAAATACATTGGAACGGACTGCATGTTTAGATAGTTTATTCAGGTCATCTTTCAGTTCAGTCTGCATTAGAATTTCAACTGATGGACGTACACGGTTCACGATTGACATCAGATTTGCAGATGGCGGCGTTGCTGGATTGGTTAATGCTTCAATTGTTGAATGAATAGCGCCACAATGTGTATGACCCAAGACAATTACAATCGGACAGCCAAAACTTTCTGCTGCGAATTCGACACTACCGACTTGAGACGGTGCAACAATATTACCTGCTACCCGAATGACAAACAGATCACCTAGCCCTTGGTCAAAGACCATTTCTGCGGGTACACGTGAATCTGAACATCCTAAAACAATAGCAAATGGTTCCTGACTTTCTGCCATCTCAGCACGTTGCTGATGCGATAATAATTTTAAATGCTGCGTTTCACCATTGACAAAGCGCTGGTTACCCTTTTTAAGACGATCTATAGCTTCCTGAGCTGTGAGCATTCTTTTTTACCATCGATGTTTTTAGTGGGAATATCTTACTGCTAGATTTTTTGAATGTCACTTGCAAAAAAAATTAGCTGTAAAATTTTTAGCGCTTTGATGATTTCTTGTTCTGATAATTTTTCTGTGAAGTTCATCACGTTTTTTGGGCAGTTTTTCTGCTCAAGCTAATAATTAACAGATGTACAATATTAAGGAATGCTTTAAAATAAGTGAAAGATTACGATTTGATTCATCTATAAATTGCAAATCGATAACACGGAAGTATTTTGAGCGTTTTTGCTCAGTTTTTTCAGGGGACAGTGCTAATGAAGAAAATAATAAAATTGCGCTCAAAAATTATCTATTCCACTTTAGTCGCTCTGGGTCTTAGCCTATCTAGCCTGAGCCATAGCCAATATCTGTTTACGCCGCCGAAAGCCAAGTCTGCCGAAGTTTTACAGCTGTATCTGAGCCAGCAACGCATCCAGGCGGGTCTACAATCCAAAACCTTAAAAATCGGTGATGTGACCTGGAGTTATAGCGAAGGCGGGGCAAAAAACAAACCCTCGATTATCCTGATTCATGGACTGGCAGGTACACGCGACAACTGGAATCGTGTCGCCCAGTTTTTGACGCCCTATTATCATGTCATCATTCCAGATTTGCCGAGCAATGGCGATACCCGGATTCCAGCAGATTTTGACTTGTCTGTACCCAATGTCACTTCGCAATTACGTGCCTTTGTCGAAACCCTGAAGATTGAAAAAAATCTGCATGTCGCTGGCCATTCTCTAGGCGGTTCAATTGCGACAGTTTATGCATCCCAATACCCTTTCGATACCCAAAGCCTGTTTCTAGTAAATAGTGCCGGCATCTATAAAATGGGCAATACGCCTTATACCAAAGACCCGCATGCGCTTAAAGACCTGATTGTCAGTAAACCGGGTGATCTGGAAGATGTTTCCAAACAGCTAATGCAGAATCCACCAGCGTTGCCTTACCAGTTAAGACATGCACAAGAAAAATTGCTGATTGCCCGTTCTGAACAAACCAGCAAATCGATTGATCAGGTGGTGATGCTTAACCGGCTGTATACGCCTGATACTTTTGCCCGCCTGACCCGTACAGTGGAAGCGCCTACCTTGATTCTATGGGGCAAACAGGACCGGATTATTAATGTCGAAGTGGTAAAAGAGCTTTATTCTCTGCTGAAACGTGCCGAAACTCCGGTGATTTTAAATAATGTTGGTCATATGCCGATTCTGGAAGCAGAGAAACAGGTTGCCCAACATTATTTGCCTTTCCTGGCCAAGACACAGACCCTAAAAAATCCACTTGCTGATAAACTCATTCCTTTCAATTAAGTTTCAGAGAAGTTATGCAGAAACACCCGATGATTGAGCAGTTGATTGATGCTCAACTTGATTTTCTTGATCAGGTATTTTCTCAATCTGAAACCATTCAAAGCGAGTTTCATGAGTTTTATCTCTGGTTGCGCAAGCAGACCCTAAAAGATCTGTGGAGCTGTGAACTGATCAATCAGCTGCTACAAAAGCAGATTCTGGATACTGCTGCCAGTTCTTTTCTAATTGAGCAGATTGCCGAACATATCCGTTTTGCACTGGTCCATCCGGCCAATGATACAACCAAAATCGCCGATGTCATTCCGGTACTGACCATTGATAAAATTGCACAATATGTGGCCAGCAAAAGTGGTCACCGTCAGCGCCTGATCAAAGCGGTGGTGAATAACCCTGCTTTCTCGGCCATGATTACGCAACTGATCCAGCATTCAATTCAGGATTATCTGGACAATTCTGTAATAGCCAAGAGTGTTCCGGGCGTTTCCCGCTTCATGAAAATGGGCAAATCTGTTCTGGAAAATGTTACGGATTCCAGTCTGGACAATACAGTTGCCCGTTATTTGCAAAAAAATATTTTAAAACTCAGCCAAATGAGTGAGCATGTGCTGAACCAGCACTTTGATGATGACAAGCTATACCATTTTCAGGCCAATCTCTGGCATAAGATCAAAGACATGCCGCTGTCCGTGCTCAAGAACTATATTGAAACCCAGGATCTGAACCAGACGGTGAGTTTAGGGCACGAGATCTGGGATCATATGCGCCAGACGGAATATATGCAGCAGCAACTGCATGACGGGATTTATACCTGGTATGTACGCAATCAGGAACATACCTTTGACCAATTATTGCGTGATCTAAATATTGATGAAGCATTGATTCAACATGAATTGAATGAATTGCTGACACCGATTATTCAGCAGATGATTCATCAGGGCTATTTGCGTGAACGTGCCCGTGCTTATCTGGAAAAATTCTACTATGCAGAAAATACTTTAAAAATTTTAAAGATTGAAGACTAAAAAAAGCCGCTAGAAAGCGGCTTTTTTTATTAGGTATTTTTAGAATTTTGCATTCAAGCTGATACCGTAACGACGGCCATCCAAAAGCTGATCGCCATCAATATCTTCAGCTTTTTCATCAAGGATGTTATATACGCCAAATTTACCTGTTAAGTTTGGGCTAAATTTATAGTTAAAACCCACATCTACAAACTGATAACCAGGATTAGGTTCAGCCATCGAAGTACGGCTCAGGTAAGCTGAAGTTTCAGAACGATAATGCAAACGGCTCCATACATTCAGTGCATCATTTAAATCATAATCCACGCCGATATTAAATATATGTTCCGGCATCTGGTTCAATGGCTGACCTTTAAAATCACCTGATTTAAACTCTGAATCGGTATAGGTATAGTTGGCAGTTAAAGTCGTGTAATCATTCAAGTCAGCTTCTACAGTTGCTTCTACACCGCGAATTTCTGCTTTATCGACGTTAATCCGCTCACTGATAAAGTAGAATGGAATATCCCCTTCAAAACAGCTCCAGCTCTGCCAGTTATTACGGTTTGTGGTTGTACCATCAGTATCGGTTTCACAGGCACGAACTTCCGTAATCCGGTCTTCATATTTGGTGATAAAGCCCGTAAGTGATGTATTGATATAATCATTTTTCCAGTTAAAACCTAATTCAGTCGATACGCTTGATTCAGGTTCCAAGTCTGGATTGGCACGGATAATGCCACGACCTGTTGGTAATGGAGAACCGCCACCACCCGTTACGCTATAGAAGCCTTCAGTAGCTGCACGGATATCAGGCTGTTTATAACCGGTTGCTACACCGCCTTTTACAACGAAATTATCATTTACAGAATAGACGCCATAAAGTCGTGGTGATAAATGGCCGCTATAGTTTTCATCATGGTCATAACGTAGACCAGCCGTTAAGTCGAAACGATCCGTCATACTCCAGGTATCTTCGAGGAAGGCAGCAGCAGACCAGCGTGTAAGCTCACTAAATTCAGGCGCATTTGGATTACGGTTCGTTGCTTTATCGACCAGTTTTTCATCCTTGAAATATCCGCCGAAGGACAAGGTATGATCGCCTAATAACCAGTTCCACTGACTGTTCGCCGTCCAGGTATCCAGCGTGATTCCTTTAGTTCCCAGCTCGGTATTGCCACGATCCGGGTTCTTTGAATTTTCATATTGGATATAGGATGAGCTGTCCAAATTATCGCTATAACGGCCATTATGTGTCACTGAATAAACATTACGGTAATTACGCGAGAAAGAGTCTTCTGCCCCTTGAGCTGGCTCTACCGTTTTTCCTACCGATGTCGTCGATTCCTGCTGAACAAAATTGGCTTCAAGCTGTACATCATGATCATCATTAATTGCATAGGTCAGACGTGAATTTAAGCTTTCACGTTCTGTTCCACGGAAACCACCCACATAATTATCTTCTGTACGTTCTTGTTTATTAACTGCCAGTTGCAAGCCAAGCTTATCTGCAATTAAAGGGCCTGTCAGATAGGCAGAACCATTTTTAATGTCACCTGAACGGTTACTGTCCTGAACGATGGTTCCTAATTCAACATTCCCAGACCATTCATCCGATACTTTTTTGGTAATGATATTGACCACCCCACCCATCGCATCTGAACCGTATAGCGTTGAAGCAGGACCACGGATAATTTCAATACGCTCAATGGCAGCAATCGGTGGTAGAATATTTTTTTCAAAACCGCCATCATCACCATTCGGGTTCACATCCTTGCCATATTGACGTTTACCATCTACCAGGAACAAAGTGTAGTTTGAGCTCATCCCGCGGATACTAATGGTTTGTGCCGATCCCGCACCTGAAACTACTACCCCTGGGGCATTACGTAATACATCCGTAATATCGTTATATTCGCGTTTATCTAATTCTTCACGATCAATCACTGTAATGGATGCTGGCGCTTTAGCAAGATCCTGCTCATAGCCTGTTGCAGTCACCACAATCGTTTGCAGTTTTGTTGCTTCAGCTTGCGGAACAGCTGTTTCTTCTACTGCAAATGTATTACCCGTCATCGCTGTAAATACAGCAAAAGCTATAGTCGATTTCATAAACGGCTTACTCATATTCGAAGGTGCCCCAAAAGTTGATTTATGAAGAAATATTGCTGGAATTGTGACGCATTGTAACAAAAGTAATTATAAATACAATCACTATTGATAATTATTATCATTACTAACTACAAATAAAAAAATACCCCGATCATTCGAGGTATTTCTTACAAGCTAAATTTTATTAGAGACTTATTTGAAATAAGCACCTTCAGCTTGGGTATGGTCAGTCTGGTCAACGACACGTGCCAACTCAGGAATGTGCTGTTTCAAGGTCGTTTCAACGCCTTGTTTTAAAGTCACATCAATTGCTGAACAACCCTGACAACCACCACCAAACTTAAGAACTGCAGTTAAGCCATGCTCAGGATCTTCAACCACTTCAACCAGTGCACAGTTACCACCGTGACCTGCCAGACCCGGGTTAATTTCTGACTGAAGCACATAGGTAATACGCTCTTCTACAGAGGCATCAGGACCGACGCGTGGCACTTTAGAGTTTGGTGCACGGAAAGTCAGCTGACCACCAAAACGGTCTTTATTGTAGTCAATAACTGCATCTAGCAAGTATGGAATTGACGGAGAGTCAATATAGGCCGGAAAATCTGGATATTCCTGCTTATAGTCTGTAGGTACAACCTCATCAGGTGCACTATAAGCCATGCAACATTCAGCGCGCGGTGTACCCGGATTTTCTACAAACACACGTACGCCAATACCTGGTGTATTCTGTTTGTCCAATAGATCCTTTAAATACTCTTGTGCTGTCGGTGTAATCAAAAGATTTGGAATTTCTTCTGCAACCGGAGTGTTGCTGTTCTCAGTCGACATAACAATAATTTCCTCAAGCTGAAGCTGCTATTTTAACTGAAGATGCGGGGTAATTATAAAAATTCAACCAAAATTGTCGGATTTATTATAAAAGTCGCACTTTAGATTTGTTTTAATGGCATGATCATTGTCAAATAGATAGAACCAGAATTACTTATATGCTTGATTTACCTTTTAATCATACCGTCACTATTATTCTGATCACCTGTATTGTTTCTTTTATTGCTTTTTCAAAAGAAACGGTAATGAATCGTCTGATTTTCTGGCCGCCTGCCATGCAACGTGGTCAATATGACCGTTTCATTACCCATGGTTTTATCCATGCAGATGGCACGCATTTACTATTCAATATGATCACGCTGTTCTTTTTCGGCAGCATTATTGAAAGTTTTTATCGCCAGTATTTATATGATCTGGGCTTTATCCTGTTTTATCTAGGTGGTCTGGTTGCAGCGATTCTGCCAAGTTATCTGAAACATAAAAATGATGCGCGCTGGGCCAGCTTGGGTGCTTCCGGTGCAGTATCCGCGGTTCTGTTCGCTTATATTCTGTTTGAACCATGGAAGCTGATTTTCGTATTCTTTATTCCCGTACCTGCGATTATTTTTGCTGTTTTATATGTGGCCTATAGCATTTGGTCGGGCAAACGTGGCAACAGCAATATTAATCACAGTGCCCATCTTTGGGGTGCAGCTTATGGTGTGGTGATGACGATTATTCTGGAGCCACGACTTATTCCGCATTTCCTGAATAAATTGACTCAAATCCCCTTCTAAAGTTTTGAATGATTAAGGGATAGCAAATATCCCTTTTTTAATCATTCACATATGAAAATGATTTTCATTTCTACCAATTATGCTAATCTTGTCGCGAATTTAGAGGAATAAACATGAAATTTAAGACTTTAGCATTTGCCACAATATTAGGACTGACGACTTCCTTTACAGTTTCTGCACAGGTCACTTTCGACTATAAAGACCAAAATATTCAACTCAAAAAAACCCCGAAAAAGATCGCAGTATATGACCTTTCGGCACTGGATATCTTGAATACACTAGGGCTTGAAGCTCAGCTGGTGCCTTCTGCAAGCTTTGCAGGCAACTTAAGCAAATACCAGCAGGACAAATTCACCAAAGCTGGTTCTCTGTTTGAACCGGATCTCAATGTACTAAAAGCTGCTAAACCCGACCTGATTATTGTCGGTGGCCGTTCGGCTTCTAAAGCCGAGGCTGTTAAAGGTATTGCTCCGACTTTAAACCTTTCTCCAGATACTAGCCAATATATTGTCGATCTGACGGAACGTACCCATGTCTTGGCTCGTGCATTTGGTAAAGAGAAAATTGCTACTGAAAAGCTCGGTAAAATTGCAACGCTGCAGCAACAGCTTAAAAAGCAAACTGAAGACAAAACTGCACTGATGTTGTTTGCGGTTGGTGAAAACTTTATGCCACATGCAGAAAATGACCGTTTTGGCTTTGTTTATGAATTAGCAGGTTTTAAACCAGTCTTGGATCCATCTGAACAGTCAGATGCACCCCGTCCAGAAGCCGGCTCTCCGGAAGCATTGAAAGCAGCGGAGAAAAATGTTCAGCGTATTACAGCAGCCGTTGAGAAGAATCCTGATTACATCATTGTCCTGGATCGTGGTGCGGTGAATACCCAGAAATACACCGCTCAGGATAATATTCAGAAACACCCTGCCCTAAAAAATGCCAAAGCCTTGGCAGAGAAAAAAGTGATCTATGTGAATGCTGATGCCTAGTACATCACTGGTGCAGGTTTGGACAATACCGCTTTCATGCTGGAAGAACTCATTAAAGGCACAGCGAATTAATTTTTAACCCATTACTAAAAAGGAAGCTTCAAGCCACTGCTGTCCCACAATTTTTCACAAGAGGAAGCTCATTTGAGCTTCCTCTTGTTTTATGGGTATTTTATCGGGTGAAAATAAAGCTTTTAAAGTTCTTCTTTCAAACAAATTCACTTGAATTATTCTGAGTAAACGTTGAACTGTCCAACCTGTTTTTCCTAAATGTTGAGCGAAACTCACCAATAAATAGGCGATCATCGCAATCCAGATTTGTGTCTGAATTGCGTTCCTGCTGCGACCTAGAAACGCTTTTAATTTGAGATTCTGCTTAATCGCCTTAAAGAACAGCTCAACTTTCCAACGATCTTTATAAATCGCCGCAATGGTGGAGGCGGCTAAATGAAAGTTATTGCTGAGAAAGCTAA
>NZ_VPDQ01000041.1:0-17124 GCF_013417535.1 Acinetobacter sp. YH12241
AGAGTACTTTGATTATCATCTTAAAGAAACTGAATGGCGTTGGATGAGGGAACCTAATGAGTTAGCAACTGAGCTGTGGAACCTCATTAGGTAAAATTAAGTGTAAATCTGCTAGTCTAGAGCCATACAAATTACAAAACGTAGCAATTATGTCAGGGGAGGTAAAATTGACGAGAGAAAAGGGAGAAATTTAAGGGGGGGTTAGAAGGCAAATGAGAGGCCTTCTAACTGTATTCAGTGTTTATTTCTGGATTGGATAGAGTTTGGCACTTGGTGCACTTTCTGCAAAGATGCTAAAGAAGCTGGATAACCAGCTCAGAAATTTCTGGAAGAAACTGGCTTCTTCAAGTTCCACCATATCTTCAATCTGGATGGTACGAATAAGCTGATTATTCTGATAGACATGAATCGTCGCTAATGGCATCACTTTGGCCATAGGTGCAATTAACTCAGAAGCAGTCATTTCTACATTAATATGGGTCTGGGTTTCATGGAGCGGTTCAATGCTTTGCATTACACCATCACCTGTATTCAACATTACCCGTTGATGGTTTTGATCGAACTGGTTCAGGTCAATGGCATAATTCTGATCATATAAAGATGTCGTAATAATCTGCGGCTGTTTAGTCTGAACCTTAAACATTTTCAAAGTCGATTTGATCACCGGTAATTCAGCGAGTAGCTGTTTGTCTTTAATGGCGACTTCATTACGGGTATAGGTATACGCCAGATTCATCAACTTATGCGACACTTCAGCGCGTTTGGCAGCACTTTTGGTACCTAAAACAACCACGATCAAACGACGGTGGGGCAGTTCCATATCATAAGTTGGACGATTGGCGGTGAGCGCCAGGTTATAGCCGGCTGCACGAGTAAAGCCAGTTTTTAAACCATCGACGCTTGAGTCCACTTGCAACACACGGTTAGTGGCACGGTGGAAATGGTTGTTATAGGTAAAACTTGGCTGTTTGGAATAATATAGATAGTCCGGAGTCTGATTGACTACAGCTGCCGACAAACGCGCCAGATCCGCTGCAGTAGAATAGTGCTCAGGCATGGTAATACCGGCCGGATTCTGGAAATGGGTATGAACCATACCTAAAGCTTTTGCTTCCCGATTCATTCGCTCGACAAAGCTCGGAATATCACCTGAAATTTTTTCTGCCAATGTCACAGCAGCATCATTCGCCGACATGATAATCAGACCTGCCAGAAGTTGATCAATCGAAATCTGCTCACCTTCTTTCAGGTACATTTGTGACTCATCCCACATCACTGTTTTCACAATCGGTGTTGCAGTTAATACTTCACTTTTATCTAATTTACCCGCCTGAATTTCTTTCAATGCAATATAAGCGACCATCATTTTGGTGAGGGAAGCTGGAGCACGTTGAACGTCGGCATTGTGTTCGGCAATGACCTGGCCTGACTGTGAGTCAAGAATGGTCCAGGCTTCTGCTTCAACGCTTTCAGGCAAAATATTCAGAAGGGCAGCATATGAAATTGCAGGCACAAACAGGCTAAGAACTGCAAGCAGTGAGATGATGTATTTCAAAGGTGTTCCTTAATAACCAACCGGTCGATGAACGATTTAATTTTCACGCATGCTATGCCTTTTTTTTAAGGATAGCTAGTCAGAAATGTAGACAAATGCGACAGCTAAGCAATACTGGCCTAAAAAATGCTAAGCTAAGCTATAACTCATTTATTTGTATTTTATATCGCCCATTATGTTGCATTATCAAATCGAATTTGACGATTATCGTCAGCATCTTATTCACGTAACTCTTCGCTTTTTAGCAGATCCAACGCAAGTCCTTTCTTTACCGACCTGGATTCCGGGCAGTTACCTGATTCGTGAGTTCTCCAAGCATATTGAAGCGGTCAAGGCTTATGATGAGGATGGACGCCAGCTACAAATCCAGAAGTTTGAAAAGAATAAATGGCGTTTATTCAATACGGATCATGAACTGATTACGGTGGAATATGATGTCTATGCGTATGACCTGTCTGTTCGTGGTGCATATGTGGATCAAAACCGTCTTTATGTGAACCCGGCTTGTGCATGTTTAGGGCTGGAAGGTCAGGAACATAAAGAAATTGAAGTAGAAGTATTCCTGCCGGATGAGCTAAAACATTTCCAGCTTGCGACAGGTATGCAGGCTAAAAGTCTGGTCAAAGGTCGTTATACCTTAAAAGCTAAAAACTATGCTGAACTGATTGATGCGCCGTTTGAACTGGCGGAGCAGACCCGTTTCAGTTTTGAAGCCAATGGCATTCCGCATGAGTTTGTAGTGTCAGGCAAACATGCGATGAATGAACAGCGTATGAAGCAGGACATTGAGAAAATCTGTGCGACAGAAATTTCCATGTTCGGTTCTGCGCCATTCAATGATTATACCTTTATGACCATAGCAACCGGTAACAGCTATGGCGGTTTGGAGCATCCAAACTCAACCAGTCTGATTACACCGCGTGATGATTTCCCTAAAGTAGATGAGCCTGAAGAGCCATCGAAAGATTATCAGCGTTTCCTTGGCCTATGTAGTCATGAGTATTTCCATTCATGGTTAGTGAAATTTATTCGTCCAGAAAACTTCGTGAATTATGATCTAAATAAAGAAGGCTATACCTCTTTGCTTTGGATCTTTGAAGGGTTTACGTCGTATTATGATGACCTGATTCTGCTCCGTAGTGGCGTGATTAATCAGGAATCTTATATTGCATTGCTCAAAGCGCAGATTGACCGTTATTTGCAAAACCCGGGACGTTTTATTCAGTCAGTATCTGAGTCTAGCTTTGATGCCTGGGTAAAATTCTACCGTCAGGATGAAAACTCAAATAATGCGGGTACCAGCTACTACAATAAAGGCTGTTTAGTTGCACTTTGTCTGGATCTAGGTTTACGTCTGCGTGGCTCAAGTCTGGACGCTTTGATGCGTAAGCTATATGAAAATACGCAAAATGGCATTCAGGTCAATGAACGCACTATTTTCGAATTGTGTCAGGAATTGACTGGTGATAACTGGTTAGAACAGATTAATCACCTGATCAATACTACTGATGAATTGCCATTAGATCAGTTATTACCTGAATTTGGCGTGAGCTATACGCTGAAAAATGACAAGTCATTACCATTTGGTTTGAAACTTGTAGATAAGCCTGAAGGTGTGCTGGTTCAGTCTGCACGTCGTGATGGAGCAGGGGTGAAAGCGGGCCTTTCAGCGAATGATGTGATTGTGGCGATTGATGGACTTAAAGCAACGACGAAACTTGTCGAGAAATATGCGAAACAGGAAGGTACTTATACTGTCCATGCATTCCGTCGTGATGAGCTGATGACTTTTGACGTTCAAAATGGTGGTTCTGAACTGACTGAAGTTGAATTGAAAGTTGAAGATCAAACTAAAGCTGAGAAATGGTTGAAAGCTTAATTTAGCATTTGCTGTTTTAAAAAACCGGTGTTGATGCACCGGTTTTTTTATTGCATTAAGTTTTAGAATAATTATTTAACGATCAGTCGTGAGGTTCCACGGAATTCAGCCACGATTTGATCTTCCTGATTCAGGATCTGAATATCGTAAATCCCACTGCGACCGCTACTGGCTTTATGTTCAGCTATGGCGGTAAGGGTATCACCGAGCAGTGCCGGTTTCAGATAATGAATACCACAATGTTGGCCGACTGCTGGATGGTCGCCGGTATTGCAGGCAATGGCAAATGCAGCATCAGCTAATGCAAAAATCACAGCGCCGTTACAGGTCTGATGCCCCTGTAAATGTTGTTCAGACACTTTAAGTTCAATCTTCGCATGATTGTGGTTATAAGAAATTAGATGCGCACCGAGATACTGAATTAACCGGTCCTGATTAAACATCTGGTTCACTTGCTGATCCATTGCAAAACTCCTTTTTTAGATACACTTATTTTAAAAATATTAATTATATGAATCATAAATAGCATTCTAGGAGATAAATAACAAGCGAAAGCCAGATGAATGATGAAATGCAGCCATTTTACTTATCAAAATAAAGCGCCATGAAAATGACGCTTTTAGGGATTAAGAATTAGTTACCACGATAGGTTGAATAACCATAAGAGCTCAGTAATAAGGGAATATGATAGTGCTCCAAAGCACCGTCAATCGTAAATACCACAGGTACTTCAGGGAAGAAGGTGCGTTGATTATTGGCCTTAAACCAGTCACCGGTTTTGAAGGTCACTTTATAGATGCCTTTCTGTAAAGCTGTATCTTTAGGATAAAACTCTTTGATACGGCCATTGGCATCTGTTTTTAACTCATTCAGTTTTACCCACTTGTCACCCTGCTGAGCTTCCAGAATCACCGCGACATTGGCGGAAGGCAGACCAGTTTCCTGATTCAGCACATGCACACTTAAAGGATTCTGTGCAAAAGAAAAGCTTGCTGTCGCCGCTAGAAGAGCACCAAAAATAATTTTTTTCATAGGTCTGTTCCTATTCAATAGATAGATAAAATTAAAGTTGTTTTAAAGTATGTTGAATGCCTTGTGCGGCACATTGATGATCCTGTTCAGAGCCACCAGAGCCTGCAACGCCAACAGCGCCAATGAGCTGGTTTTTATAAACCACAGGTACCCCGCCGCCCAATAATAACAATTCATCCAGGGTATTTAAATTTTGTGCATCCGGGTTCTTTTGTGCATGACGGATGAAATCCAATGTACTGGTCTTAGTCGAGTATGCAGTAAAGGCTTTACGCTGTGATGCAGTTAAATTGTGAATTCCGACAGATTCATGCCGTTGACTGGCCAAGACATTGCCGCCTTGATCCAGTACTGTGACTGCAGCGGGTTTGCTGGCTTTCTGACAAGCTTGCATGACGTTCTCAGTAAGCTGATTTGCTGTACTCAAGTCCATAATATAGGCCATTTTTAATTCAGCATGGCTTAAGCTAACCATTGCTAAACTCGCTAGATATAAAAATATTTTTCTCTGATTTAATCTACTTCTCATGATAATGTTCAGTCATATAGAAATTGAGAAGATCATAATCAAAGAATTGAAGCTCATGGATGACAATCAGATTACCAATTTGTAATCTTTGCGCTGTATGAAATTGATTAAACTCAGCCCATGCATATTTTAATTGTAGAAGATGAAGCCAAAATTGCCGGATTCTTGGCCACAGGCTTAAATGAATCCGGCTACCAGACTACACAGGTGGGTAATGGCCTGCATGCCTTATCAGTGCTGGAACAGCAACCGATTGATCTGGTATTGCTGGATGTGATGCTGCCCGACCTGGACGGCTGGCAAGTCCTCAAAACCTTGCGTACTTTCTCTAAAGTCCCCGTACTCATGCTGACTGCCAAAGATCATGTGCTTGACCGGGTCAAAGGGTTGGAACTGGGTGCAGATGACTACTTAACCAAGCCTTTCTCTTATATCGAACTTTTGGCCCGAATTAAAAGCCTACTGCGCCGTGTACCAAAAGTTGAACATGAAATGTATCAGGTGGCCAATTTAGAGCTGAATCGTTTAACCCGGGAAGTATTTCGAGACCGGCAAAAAATTGAGCTTACCCAAAAAGAGTTTGCGCTTTTACAGTTGCTGATGGAACACCAGTCCGAAGTGTTAACCCGGACACAAATTGCTTCACTGGTCTGGAATATTAATTTTAATACTGACACCAATGTCGTTGATGTTGCTGTACGCCGATTACGTTCTAAAATTGATGACCATTTCAGTCCAAAACTTATTCATACAGTACGTGGTATGGGCTATAAACTGGATGTGCAAGCATGAAAATGCATTTGGGCACACGTCTCGGCATCGCTTTTGGCCTCATTTCCTGTATTGTCTTTTTAAGTATCGGCGGGTTGTCCTATCACAATATGCAGCAGATGGTGCAACAACAGCAGGATGAAGCTTTGGCCTTGCGGATTTCCAGGATTGAAATATTTCTGGCTGATCAGCAAAGCTTTCAGGTGCTGATCGAACATCCAGAGCTTTATGAGAATATGCTTGGACAGGAAGACAACTTACTGATCCTTAAAAACGCGCAGAATACATTAATTGATATTAATCCTTTAAATATTACTATTCCTCTATTGGATTATCACACCAGGCTGAATTATCAAAATAATAAGCTTGAACAACCCACGACCCGTTTGGCATTTAAGCAATTGGACTTTAATGGACAGTCTTATCAACTGATTGCCGGTAAGCAGCTCGCAGCAGGGCAACAGGTTTTAAAACATTACCTGATAAAATTAGTGATCTACACTCTGCTTGGTATTATTTTATCTACTTTGTTAGCCTGGCTGATGGGACACTATCTACTGCGATCCATGCGCCAATTAATTTACGCCACTCAGCAAATTAATGTGCAGCAGCTGGATCAGCGTATCGAGTTGCCATCCCGAACTATTGAGGTGCAGCAACTAACAGAGGCTATGAATGCCATGCTGGACCGAATACAGCAAGGCTATGAACAGTTGGCCCGATTTTCTGAAGATATTTCCCATGAATTACGAACGCCCCTGAATAACTTGATGGGGCAAACCCAGATTGCCTTGTCGAAGTCACGCAGTCGCGATGAATTAGAAAATTTGCTGTATTCCCATCTGGAAGAGTATGAACGTCTAACTCAGATGATTGAAAACATGCTATTTATCGCCCGAGTTGAACATGGCCACTATCAGATAGAAAAACAGACACTAGAACTTAGCCAGATCATAGAAGATTTGCTGGCATATTTTGAGTTTCTGGCAGAAGAAAAAAATATATCTATTTATACGGATATTCCGGCTCAACTGAATATAGCTGCGCATCCGGAACATCTGCAACGTGCGCTTGCCAATTTACTCAGCAACGCAGTGCAGTATGGAAAGAAAAATGGCGAGATCAGAATCACGGCGATGACTACAGAAAATAATAGCTGTCGGATTGATGTACTGACAGCAGGTGTACAGATCCCCGAGCAGCATTTAGTTCATCTGTTTGAACGCTTTTATCAAGTTGATAGCAGCCGGCATCAAAAAGCCCAAACGGGTGGTTTGGGCTTGGCGATTGTGCAGTCGATTATGCTGTTGCATCAGGGGGAAGTTCAGGTGAATAACCATCCTCAAGGCGTGGTCTTTAGTTTGATCTTCCCGATCTAAGCAGTGGCTTAACGTGTACGACGGCCACGGCTCTTGGTATTTGGACGGGTGGTACCATTGGTCTTGCGACGTGGTTTTTCACCTTCTTCCATTTGCCAGATACGCGGTGTGCCGGTTTTTTTCTTGGTGCCGTCTTTCGTTACTTTCTTGTTAATTGGTTTACCACCGGTACCACCCGGTTTTTTCACATAAGAGCGCGAGCGGTAAGGTTCTTGAGCAGGCACATCTTTAAAGTCTGGATAAAGTAGGGGTTCAATTTCTTTAGTTTCACCTGGCTGTAAACCTAATTGAACCAGATCAATCGAACCGATTTTGGTGCGAATCAAACGTAATGTAGGAAAGCCGACTGCTGCAGTCATACGACGAACCTGACGGTTACGACCTTCACAGATTGAAATTTCGACCCATGAAGTTGGAACAGAAGCACGGAAACGTACAGGAGGATTACGTTCCCATAACCATTCCGGTTCAGTGACTTTAATTGCTTTGGCTGGTAGCGTAATACCGTCATTCAGTTCAACGCCCTTACGAAGCTGTTCTAGAGCTTCTTCGGTTATATCCCCATCGACCTGAACCAGATAAGTTTTGAATTTTTTGCTGGCTGGATTGGTAATATATTGGTTTAAACCGCCATGATCGGTCAGGAACATCAAACCTTCAGAATCCATATCCAGACGACCGGCAATACGCAGATCCGGATCATCTACGAAATCCGCCATAGTCTGATGTTTTTCATCTGGACGAAATTGGGAGAGGACGTCATAAGGTTTGTTAAGAATGACAATTTTCACTTTAACCTACTAAAATATATAAAATAATTCTGCTGTGGCAGTCATGTTGCCCATTGTGATACTCCTTTACATATAAGTAGGAGATAAGGGAAGACATAAAAGAGTCCACTAAGTGGAAGCTATCATAGCAGATTCTTATTTATCTTCCTCGAATTTATGTTTTGCATCTCATTTGATTGCGGCTATGCCGCTTTAAAATGATGTACTTTTTGTATTCAAATATGATCTTCCGTTTAAGAATGTTAATCATCGATGATCCTTATTTTCAACTCCACTCGTCGAGCCGGTTAAGGGAAAATAAGACAATTCAAGGCAAAGCAAAAAATTGATAATGATTTTTATAGACCCAAAATGGTTCTGACGGATTTACATACCATACAAAAAGCTTTCCAAACTGGCTTAGACCACTACAAAGCAAGCTGATATTTTAATTTCACAGTTTCTAATATTTTTAATTTTGAGGTGAACAATGAAATTGTTGACTTTAATTAGTATGGGTATTGCAGCGAGTTATTGTTATAAAACCATCAAATATAACAAGCAAAATCTTTCAAATCTAAGTTTTGATGAAGTGATAAATCAACACATTTTACGAGATTTTATAGCCTGAACATTACCTATATTTACTGCTAGCTTAACCCGGTTATGAATAGAGAATCTCAACATATATTGTTGGGATTTTTTATTTTTATCGTTTGAATATTTTTAAATAAGGTGCATAAGAAAATTTATATCAAAATGAAAGTTACATGATTAATCTATTAAATAGTCAATTAATACAACTCTATAAAGCAATGTAAACGAAAAATTCAAATCTTCTGCTAAATTAAAAATAAACCAAATGTGTGGAGGTCTGTATGAGAAATATACCAGAAGGAACCCAGGTTATTCATCGGCAGAGTAAAACTTGAAGTGCGACATAAACCACCTAATTAATTTAAAGGGTTTATGGAGTATATAAAATTGTCATACCATCATCTTAACTTTGAAGATCGTACTGCATTAATGCTTGAGTCAAGAAAAGAAGGCTTTTCACCCAGAAAATTTGCTGAACTTATTAAAAGACATCCTAGTACGATCTATCGTGAACTTAAAAGAAATAGCATCAATGACGTTTATCAAGCTCGATATGCTTCTGATAACACCTTCGCTAGACGTAGACGTGGTCACAGAAAACTCAAAATCGACTCAATCCTCTGGAGATTTATTGTTGAAGCGATCCGTTGTTTATGGTCTCCTCAGCAAATATCGAAGCGTTTAAAGACATTTTCTGATTTGGATCAAACAATGAATGTAAGCCATACAACGATTTACTCAACTATACGAGCATTACCAAAGGGTGAGTTGAAAAAAGACTTATTATCCTGTCTGCGTCATGAAAATAAAAAGCGAAAAGCTAACGGTGAACCTAAAAAAGATTCTATATTACAGGATATTAAAACTATTCATGAGCGCCCAGCTGAAGTTCAAGAAAGAAAAATACCGGGTCATTGGGAGGCCGATTTAATTAAAGGTAAAGACAATAAAAGTTCGATAGCAACACTTATTGAACGAAATACACGGCTCTGTATCTTGGCAACATTACCTGATGCAAAGGCAGAATCAGTGCGCAAGGCTTTAACTGAAGCTCTGAAATATTTACCTGCAGAACTGCGTAAAACGTTGACCTATGACCGTGGACGTGAGATGTCAGAACATAAAATACTCGAAGAAGATTTAGGCATAGATGTATATTTCTGTGACCCACATTCACCATGGCAAAAAGGCACATGCGAAAATATGAATGGTTTAATTAGGCAATATTTACCTAAAGGGATTGATTTAAATCAGGCAGATCAGCATTATTTAAATCAAGTTGCCATGTCACTGAATACTCGTCCTAGAAAAGCGTTAGATTGGCTTACACCATTAGAGAAGTTTGCTCAGCTTGTTGATTATCATAAGGCTTTTGAAACTGTCGCACCTCATGTTTGAATTCGCCATCATATATCAGCTCAGGACTGTGCATTCTATAAGGAAGAAAATGGAATTCTGAAAGTCTGGAATAGTGGCACTTGGGTGAATGCAATTGTACCAAATCTGGAAAAGATGATGGAGCTTGATTTCGAGTTAGAAGTACTCAAATCTATGTAGTAATTTAAAATTTAAAGATCCTTCTATTTAGGATCTTTAAATTTATATATTGAGGTTTTAAAAATAATAAAAAATGATCTTTATGGAAAAAAGAGAATTTTATTGAAAATAAATTAGCAGTTGTTGATTAATTAAAAATACATATCAGGTGTTTAGTTTTAATTTGATATCAAATAAGGAAAATAAATTATGAAATAGTAAATTAAGACCTATGAAATGACTTAAAAAGACATTAAGTTCAGGAGCTTAAATTTTGGAATGGCAATATATTACATAGAAAAATTTTTTATAAACAAAGATTATTTTATGATTTCAAAGAAATAATCTATTAATTTTTTAAATAAAATTTTTTAAGTAATTGATAATTAAAAATATATTTATTGATAATTAAGATTTAATTTATAGTTTTACTCTCTTATATTGTGTTTTACTTTAGTTTAAATATTCAAGATTATGTAATATTTTGTTATTTGGTTTTATGCTTATGTAGTGTATAAATAATATACAGCTCTCCATGAGGGTAAAACACATGACTAAAGCAGAATTAGCTGTCTCCGCATTGGTCGTATTCCTTATTACCTTGATGGTTTATGGAGTAGGACAATCATTGAGTTATTAAAATAACTTTTTTCTAATGATTCCCGTATGTAAATAAAGCCCTTCGTGGGCTTTATTTTGTTTTTAGTCTGAGTCTGAATCACTCTTCTGATTTTCAGAATATTCTAGTGCAGCTTTTTGTGCTTCTGCGGCGGCTTTAGCTTCCAAAGGAATAGCATCTGCTGCAATAGTAGAAGTACCATAAAGGCCCATCGTAATGAGTATTAGAATTTTCGAAAACTGTTTCATACAAAATCCTCTAATTTTCTAAAACTTGATTTCAGTGTAGGGGATAAAACTCTCTGGGCATGTATGAGCGGTGTCTGCTTATGTAAGATATTCGGGCTTAGCGTGAAAACCCTTTCACCTTATGTAAGAACAATTATCTTATGAATTATTTTGTAGAATTAATTAAAGAAATGTTTTAGAAATTGAAAACATTAAATGTTCTTAAATTTATAACTTGGAAGATATAAATTTTATAACCTTAGAATTTAATTCCTTTAAAGAAAATATTACCATTTATTGAATAAAATAATATGGATTAAAAAATAGTTCAAATAGGAACAATAAAAATATTATAGAGCTAAGAATATTTGAACCTTAGCAGATTCTATGCAAGTAGTAGCACAATCAAAATTAATAAATTAGATCTCTTTCATAAATCAAAAAACGATCTTCTTTTTGGTTAATATTTGCACTCCGGATTTCTTGGCATTCGTGCATAATCTGCGGATGAAATACATCGATTCAAACAAACTTTCTGATCCTCAGTTCAAGCGGTACACAGGCATCTCATGGTCAACTTTCTATTTGATGGTTGAGCAATTGAAGAAACATGTCCCTGCCAAAGGCAGACCGCCCAAGTTAAGCCTGGAGGATCAGGTTCTGCTCTGTCTGAGCTATTGGCGGGAATACCGAACCTTATTTCACGTTGCGACGAGCTACGGGGTTTCAGAGCCCACAGCCTCAAGAATTGTCCGTCATGTTGAAGACTGCCTGATTCGGTCCAATCTGTTTAATTTACCCAAAGATTTACCCGAGGGCGAAGGCATCGACTGGAATGTTGTAATCGTGGATGCCACGGAAATTCCAATCCAAAGGCCTAAAAAAACAGAAGAAAAGCTATAGCGGCAAGAAAAAGACCCATACCTTTAAAGTACAGGCCATGATTCACTACAAAACTCAGCAAATTCTGAGTTTATGTACCAGTCGCGGTACAGTGCATGATTTCGAGTTGTTCAAACGCAATTTAAACCAGATTCCTTTTGGGGCTTTTATCCTTGCAGATAAAGGCTATCAGGGGATTTATGTGTTGTATCCGAATAGCCTGTTGCCATTAAAAGCCAAAAGACACTGTAAATTGGATCCTGAATTGAAAATCTATAATCAAGAAATCAATAAAAGAAGAATCGGAATTGAGCATGTATTTGGCAGCCTGAAAACCTTCAAAATCCTTGCTGAGCGTTATCGAAATAGAGGTAAAAGGCTTGGTTTGAGATTCAATTTAATCGCTGGAATCTACAACTTGGAACTGAGCAAAAAATGATTTATGAAAGAGGTCTATTGTTAAACTTCAAAATTGTGACAAGATGACTCTGAATACAGATCTAATATTCAATCTACCTTATCATCCAGTTATTCCTTGACTGCGAAAACTGTGGCATACATTTTATAGCCTCTTATACCAAATGTACCATTACTGCGTTAGTCAGAGTCTGAACTGGCAATTATTGAGAATATGAATACATCAATATTAAATTTGGATCATCACGTTGGATCCACATCTATTGTTAGATTTTTGAAGGGTTTTATTCAGAAAACCATATTTATACTCAGAGTTAAAATAGGTATCAACATGCAACGCTATGTAAGCGATGTAAATACCTCGAATAAAGATCTAATCAAAATTGAATCACTTAATAAAGATGCTGTTACATTGACGTATTTGGATACAGCTCAGCGATTGGCTTATTTTATATAAAGGTTAGAGTGATTAATGCAACTTCCAGTGATAGAGACAGTCCTCCAAAGGAGTTTATGCTATGGCTAAATCAAGAGCAAAACACAAGCAAGTCCAGCAAAAGGATAAAAAGGACAGTGCTCAGAATGAAGAGCAGCAACAACAGCAACAGCAGCCCTCTAAACCATCCCGTGCGAAAAAGCGTAAATAAAATTTAGACCTGATTCAACAAAACCCTCAGCTGAGGGTTTTGTTATTTTTAAGACTGTTTCTGAAAAGCAATCTGGAAAAAACATCACTAAAAATAACAGGATTTTGACTTTAAATTTCTGTGTCTTCCTTAAGATAAAACGAACCCCCATTAAACGGCTATGCGAGCTATTGTGAAAATTCCCAAAATCCTGCTTTTAATATTTTCCTTAAGTATATTACTTACTGCCTGTCAGCCACCGCCATCAGGTGAGCCAGCGGGCTGGAAAAGCCCGTATCTGTACTGGCAATTAAAAAAATCTGAGCTGATTAGACCGGTAGAAATTCCTGTACAAGGAGTAAAACCTCGCCAGATTCAGGATACTTGGGGTGGAGCGCGCAGTGAGGGACGTAAACACGAAGGAACCGATATTTTTGCTCAACGAGGTACACCGGTAGTCAGTGCGACCCAAGGGATCGTCCGCAAGATTGGAACCAATAATTTAGGAGGTAAAGTTATCTGGATTACTGGTCCGAATTTAAGCCAACATTATTATGCACATCTGGAGGATTATGCTGAACATATTCAGGAAGGAGACTGGGTAGAAGCAGGTGAAATCATTGCCTATGTCGGTAATACCGGTAATGCGAAAAATACACCACCACATTTGCATTATGGGATTTATCTCAGTGGGGAAGGTGCAACCAATCCTTATCCTTATTTAAAGGTAGAAGAATTGGAATAAGTGCAGGTGAATGTAAAAAAAATGTAAAAGATCGCCATCTAAAGAATGAAAAGCATAAAATAGCGTATCTCCCGCTTTTCCTGTTTTTATGAGTTTTGCTTATCGACCAGATATCGATGGCCTGAGAGCTATTGCAGTATCATTGGTCATTTTCAATCATCTCGGCTGGTCATTATTTTCTGGCGGCTATATTGGTGTTGATATTTTCTTTGTCATTTCCGGCTATCTCATCACGACCATTCTGACGCGCGATATTGAGTTGCAGCAATTTTCAATTGCACGGTTTTATAAGAAACGGGTGATCCGTCTGGCACCTGCATATTTTACTGTACTGGCAATTGTCAGCCTAATTGCCTGGCAGGTGATGTTGCCGGGTGAGCTGACGGAATATTTTAAAAGCGTCATGTATGCGACTGTGCTTATTGCCAATCTGTATATGCGGAATGAGGTAGGAGATTATTTCAGCCCGAATGTAGAAAATGTGCCGTTATTACATTTATGGTCATTGGGCGTAGAAGAGCAGTTTTATATTTTCTGGCCGCTCTTGCTATGGCTATTTTTGAGTAAAACCTCGCGTAAATATCTTTGGCTTGTCATTAGTGTATTCATTGTCGCTTTGGTTCTATATGCCCAGCAGCAACTGACTCATAATCCGGCCAAAGCTTATTATAGTATGCCGGTACGAGCATTTGAGTTGTTGATTGGTGCATTGATTAGCTGCTTGCCAAAACTGAATCTGCCAAAAAAACTATTACAGGGATTGGTCTGGGCTGGGGTAAGTGTTCTATTTGCAACTGCAATTTATTTTGATCAGCAAACCCCATTCCCAGGACTGATGGCATTGATCCCCTGTATTGCAACGGCACTGATTATTTATTTGGGGCAATCCATATCTTCAAGTAATTTATTATTGAGTAATCGTCTTAGTACATGGATTGGCAAAATTTCATATCCTCTGTATTTATGGCACTGGCCAATCATCGTGTTCTTTGGCATTTATATGCTGCCCTTGAATCTGGAAAATCAGATTATTATTGTTTTCCTATCACTTATATGTGCATTTCTGACTTATAAACTGGCTGAAACACCCCTGAAACGCTTTGTGATGGCTGCAAATTATAAAGTGATTATTCTTGGATTTCTGTTACCTGCAGTCAGTTTTATTGCGATCGCCCAAACCATCAAAACACATGAAGGTTTCCCGGAGCGTTTTCCAAAATCGGTGCATGACAAACAGGAAGCATTACACACGTATGCACATGTGATTCGTAGTAACTGTATGGATACCGCGGATCCAAATGTTTTACCCAATGCTCAAGATTGTGTCTTAGGACAATCTAAAGAAGATATTGATTTCCTGTTGATTGGCGATTCGCATGCCAATGCCTATACAGCAATGCTGGACGAATGGGCAAAGGATGCCAATTTACGCGGTTATGATGCAACGCAAAGTTCAACTTTTTATCTGCCAGGTGTGCAGCGATTTGAGTTAAAGCTGAATCAATGGAAAGAACTGACCAAATTCCAAAAACGTAATGATGCTATTACTGCACATCTTAAAGAAACCCATTATCCAATGATTATTCTGGCGGGATCTTATGCGCAGTATTTTGACGATGATGTAAAACTTAAAGATTGTGTTCATCATACTGAGGAAGAGATATTTAAAGCAGGTTTGATAAAAGCCTTAGAAATTGCCCATCAATCTAGTGATCAGGTGGTGCTAATTAATGATGTACCACATCTAGACTGGGAAGGGATTCCATCTGATTGTAATATTCGTAAAGAGATTCTTCATCGAGACGCTTCATGTACAGTTTCTCGAAAAAGTTATGAAGCACATTTAAAGCAATTCAATCAGATTTTGGCAGAAGCAAAACTGAAATATCCGCAATTGAAAATCGTTGATCCAACCAAAGTCATCTGTGATCAGCAGGCATGTAAAACGATGCTGAATGATGTGCCTTTGTATCGTTTTAAGGATGATAATCATCTTAATGATCAGGGTTCACGGCAATTGGGTGTTGAATATCTAAAACAGTTTGGTAACCCGCTTAAAGATTTGAAGAAAGATTAAATGGAATAAAACCACGTTTAATGATGTGGTTTTATTCCCTGGGATTTGGGGCATTGACCGATTTTAATCTTTATTTAATTCTTTTCTTCTTGAACAGAAATCGGTTGCTCATTCGTCTTATATTTGGAAGAACGTGTATTCCAGAACAGTTGCAAAGTTCCGGCTAATAAAACTAAAGCTGCCAGCATAAACTGTTGATGGTAGTTCAATCCTAGATATTGCAGGGAGCTAAAACTCAATCCTCCAATCAGCTGAACAGCAGCAAAACATAGAGTCGCAATGCTCCAAAGCTTTTTATAGGCCAGTCCATACAGCTGCAAAATGGTATAAGAAGTGAGGAAAACCACAGCGGGATTCAACATTCCGGTAAAAAAAGAAGAACTGAAAGTGAGAAACGGATTAGCATTTAGAGTCGCAATGAAAATCGCCAGAATATATACACTATAAAGAATCTTCAGGGCAGTAAAATTGCCAAATTTTCTTGCAAGAACATAAGCAGAAAAAGCACCTAAGGCACTGCCCAATCCATATAGAATCCAGTTAAAGTTAATCCAGAACAAGCTTAATCCTAGTTCATGGCTGAGATAGTCAATCCAGAACAGGGAATGCGGAATATAGGCAAATGCACTACAGGCATAAACCGCCAGTAAACTATAAAAGACTGTATTTAAAGGTGCTTGCGCAGGATGAGAAACAGATTGTTTAGCTAGATAGGGTTTAAATTGTGGTATCAGTAGGCTTAAGCAGATACAAATCATCAGGGCAAACCCACATAAGATCAGCCAGGCCGTACGTATGGAAATCTGGTCAAGATAAGGCAAAAACAGGGTAGCTAATAAAACCCCTAATCCAATCCCGCTAAAACCAATAAAATTGATTTTAAAACGGTCTTTTAAATCACAGCACTGAGCCACGACACTTGGTGACAAAATCATGAGCAGGCCACCACTAATACCGGAAATCACGCGCCAGCTTATATACCAGATTTCAGAAAACCCTGAAAAAGCGCAACAGAATAGGCTAACCATTCCAGCTATTGCAGCAAGCTGGATATAAGTACTCATGCTTCGGTCTTGGGGCAAGCGCATCGCTGCAAAAGCACCCATTAAATAGCCCAGCAGATTGGCACTACCTAAAAGACTGGCAAAACTCGCGCTCCAGGCAAAGGCTTCACGTGTACCAGGTAACAGGGCAGTATAGGAAAAACGCAGAATGCCGATGCCTAAGCACATACTCAGGCAGAGAAAAAGGCTAAGCTTGACCGTATTTGAGGACATCCATGTACTCTTGGATTTTTATATTTGTTCAAAAAATAGCATGAATCATCAAGCTAAAGGAGAAAAGGCTGAATAGATTTGGCTCTAGACTAGCAGATTTACACTTAATTTTACCTAATGAGGTTCCACAGCTCAGTTGCTAACTCATTAGGTTCCCTCATCCAACGCCATTCAGTTTCTTTAAGATGATAATCAAAGTACTCTTT
>NZ_VPDQ01000042.1:0-15989 GCF_013417535.1 Acinetobacter sp. YH12241
CTCATGAAATACGGTATTCTGATGGGACAAAACCTGAATCCTGGTCGTTAAAGTGTTTGTTTGCACTCATATTTTAACTGTTAGGACTCAGGTTTTTTTATTTAAAGCAAACTATGGGACAGCAGTGCCCTCGGGTGCTTTTTAATTTGGAATCTGGATTTATTTAAACTTAGATAAAGAACCAGTAAATAAACAGGGAAACCAAGAAAATACACATGATATTCAGGACAAAGCCGACTTTCATCATTTCACTTTGTTGAATATGGCCAGTACCAAACACAATCGCATTCGGTGGTGTCGCCACAGGTAGCATGAAGGCACAAGAAGCCCCAATCCCGATCACAATCACCAGAATCTCTTTAGGCATACCCATCTGGTCGGCAATGGCGGCAAAGACCGGAACCAGTAAGGCAGCTGAGGCAGTATTACTGGTAAATTCAGTCAGGAAGATGATGAAGGTTGCCACAACGAAGATAATTACGAGAGGCGAGGAGTCACCGAAAGCATTTGCCAGTGTTTGACCTAAAACCAGAGAACTGCCTGAATCCTTCAAGACAGCACTTAAGGTCAAGCCGCCACCAAACAGATAGAGCACGCCCCAATCGGTATTTTCAGCAACCTGTTTCCATGTAGCCGTACCCAGAATCACCACCAGACAGGCTGCCAGAATCGCGATCCAGGTATCAGGCTGTGAAATACCGAAATTTTCAGTCAATTTTTTACTGAAAATCCAGGCCATCGCCGTACAGAGGAACAACACCATCGTCGCAATACGGGTGGTGGTCCAGGGGATATTTTCAGTGACAAAATTCACCTTATGATTCAGTTTTGGACGCAATACCACATACAGACTGATCAACATTGCTGGCAGAATAATGAACATCATTGGCAGGCCGACTTTCATCCAGTCAGCGAAGTCATAACCGAGGGCTTTGGCTGCAATCGCATTCGGTGGAGAACCGACGATGGTGCCCAAGCCACCAATACTGGCTGAATAGGCAATCCCGAGCAGAATAAATACAAAGGTTTTACGTTCTTTTTCGGCATCCAGATGCGCAAGTAAACCCAGCGCCAGAGGCAACATCATAGCTGCGGTGGCGGTATTGGAAATCCACATCGACAGGGCAGCAGTTACTAAAAAGATAGCTAGTACCGAAGCACCGAGATGTCCACCGGAGAGCGAGATAATCCATGTGGCAATCTTCTTGTCCAGTTTCTGGATATGCAGCGCCGTAGCCAAAGCAAAACCACCAAAAAACAGGAAAATCACGGGATCGGCAAAGGTAGCGAGTGCTGCCTGCATGCTAATCGGTACCAGTTCATCACCATCTGCCATCGGCATACTCAATACAATCGCCAGTACCGGTATGAGTAGGGCTGTAATCGTAATATGCAGGGCTTCGGTCAGCCATAGAATGGCGATAAAGGTCAGTAGGGCCAATCCCTTATTGGCATTTTCGTCATAGGGTAAAATATGATACAAGCCATAAGAGATCACGGCAGCGATCACAATTAAAATCCAGCCTTTGCGAATTCCTTTTGGCATGGCATTAGTCGGGGTGCGTAAAGGGTCGTTCATACAACCTCCTTGCTCAACTTTTTTATTTAAAAGCGTTTTTGAAATTCTTATAAAAGTGAATATGTGTTTTGATTAAAAAAGATATTATTTAAACAGTATAGTAGAGTGTTGTAATAATCCCACACTTTGCCAAAGTGCGTAAATCCCCAGTCCAAATAGAAAAAACAGCACCAGATATTTGAAATGTTGCTGGGAAAGTCGATGCCGTATTTTTCCACCCAGCCAGACGCCGATGAGTGCAAATAACATGATTCCGAGCAGGATATGTCGCTGATGGGTTTGTAAAGAAATGAGGATCGGGAAGAGTAAGGTCAACTGCACCAGTTTGCTGGCAATAAAGTTAAGATTACTGATGATGACGATATCAGTTTTGGAGAGCTGGCAGCTAAGCAGATACATCATCAGGAAGGGGGCCATGGCATTGGTTGCACCTCCAATCATGCCGGCCAGTAAACCGAATCCTAGCATACTGAGCTGACTGCTACTGACCCGAAGCGGAGTAGAGCGTAACTGATCCAGTACATAGAAAATAATCACCAGACCCAGTAATAATTTAAGATAGCCTTCATTGATCCAGATGAGTAATTTGACCCCCAGCACACTACCGACCAAGCTGCTTAACATGAGTGGCCAATAGCGTGAGACATAATAGCAAATGCTCTGCAACAGGCTATGTTTTGGATCGCTATTGAGCATCCAAAGGTTCAATAACAGGCAGGGGAGGATCACTAAGGTGACTGCTGTACTTAAGGCATATTCACTGGATAAGGCAGCCGTACTCAGCATAGGAAAGCCAAAGCCACTGACCCCATGCAGTAATGCTGCGATCGCACACAGCCAAAGCACAATCCATTCTGCCTGTGTCATCTGGAATCCATTTCAAGAATAAAGTATCAACTTACCCTGAACAGGTGAGCAGGGTAAAGCATAAAATGGTAATAAGACCAAAACCTAAAATCAGGCAAAAAAAACCACGATCTTTTGGGGGAAAGACCGTGGCATAAAAATTTCACCATATGAATATTTAGGTGAAAGAGGAAACGATTTTATCGGTAGTCTTTATCCTGATTCACGGTACGCACAGGACGTTCATAATCAGTTCTGCTCGCAGCATAATCAGGCATAGAATTCTTTTTTGGCATCACTAACCATAGAACCAGATAAACTAAGATACCCGGGAAAGCAGCACTCATGACCGAAATAATCACGAAGATCAAGCGTAATAAATTTGCGTTCCAACCAAAACGTTCAGCAATACCGCCCATTACACCTGCAATCATGTTTGAGCGGTTAGAGCGATATAAACCAACATTGGCCATCCAAGTCTCCTAAAAGAAAAAATAAGGTTGAGTCTAAAAAATGACTCGTATTTATAAGAATGGAGTTTTATCTGAATTTTTAAAGTATCTATTGAAAATAAATTCGTTAAGTAATGTTACGGGAGATTAAATAATCCTTAAAAAATCACTAAGATCATAAAAATTCCATTGAATTCATTATTAAAACTTATAAGTTTTCAGTGAGTCGTCTGCCTATATAGATGTGCACCCCTTCAGGTATATTTTTAAAATGAAATCGAATGTATCGCATCATTTAAGTGGTTTATGCCGGCTTGGATTTGTGCTGGGAAGTGTTGCAGGACTGATTGCCTGTGATGACCATCAAAGCAAACCCTTACCTGATACTACGAAAACTTTGGCACAAGATGGCGTAGTCATCTCCGCCGCCAATGAAAGTTATGACACCCGTAATGCTAAATCGCTCACCCAGACTGCAACCTATAATGCATTGCCTGTAGAACCAAATGTCGATCCTAAACCTGTACCGGATTATGCCAAAAGCTATGTCGGGCGTTATCTTACCCAGATTGATTGTGACGGACGGTTTGCACCTTGTACGGAAGGGAAGTCGGTGTTTATTTTGACTTTATTGCCAGATGGTACAGTGCATCGCAGTATCGTGCATTATGGCAAAGTCTTTGTGAATAATTCCAGACGAGTTCAGACCGAAAGCAATGTGACCTATCGTAAGGACCGCTGGACGATTAATCCGGAACAAACTGAACTGATCGTGGACCGTAAAGAGGGGGCAAAATTCTATTATACAATTAAAAGCCCAACCCATCTGGTCATGAATCTGGAAAAAATTTATGACGAAAAAGAACGGGCAAACCAGCAGTTATTTGATCAGGGTTATCCTGCACCTTCTAAAGCGTATGAGTTGGTCAAAGATTCTGAATTTAAGATGACAGAATAAAAGCGATAAAATCTGTAAAAAATTTAAAAACAGAGTAAATGGAAATGGCGATTCTAAAATTGTCAGGATGAATTGCGCTTAAATAAAAAGAATGAACTGAATAATATATGAAATATTATAAGAATATTGAAAGAAGAAATAAATATAGAGGGGAGAATGGTGGGCCGTCCGCGACTCGAACGCGGGACCAATGGATTAAAAGTCCACTGCTCTACCAACTGAGCTAACGGCCCATTCGGGTAATCAAAGTAGCTTTGATTGAAGTTTCTAAAAAGAGATTTTAGAAATGATGGTGGGCCGTCCGCGACTCGAACGCGGGACCAATGGATTAAAAGTCCACTGCTCTACCAACTGAGCTAACGGCCCATCAGGGGATATCAAATTTAATGGTGGGCCGTCCGCGACTCGAACGCGGGACCAATGGATTAAAAGTCCACTGCTCTACCAACTGAGCTAACGGCCCTGAACCAACAATCAAGCAAGGCTTAATTGTGCAGTGCAAAAGAAACTAAAGAGTTCTGAAAGCACCACTTTGTTTGATGGAGCGTATTGTAGCAAGATCTCATTGCAGCGCAAGTAAAAAATAACAAAGTTGCCTATGTTTGATTATAAATACAACAATTCTGCTTTATCTAAACAAAAAATAGGCAACTTCAGCACTTAGAAACGATATTGATAGGCTTGAATGTTCTCAAAAATTTCTTGAGTCAGCTCACAATACGCATCGCTGCCTGGCAATAAAACCAGCAAGCGTTCATCGGTTTTGTTTGGGTCAAAAGCCTGTTCTTTCAGTTTGTTTTTCTGATACTTGAAGGTACCGGTCGTTTCTACCTGTTCTTGAATGCGCAGAAAAACTGGAACTGCATATGCAGGCAGACAGCGTTTAAAGGTGCTGACCATATTTTTCAGGTCTTGCTCATCCAGGGTGCTTCCCGGTTGCAGGGTAATTGCAGCCATACCGGCACGGCCATTGGTATTTGGAATTTCTACGCCATAAACCACAGCTTCGATAATTTTGTCATACTCGGTCAGCATGTTTTCGACTTCAGTCGTTGAAACATTTTCACCTTTCCAGCGGAAGGTATCACCGAGACGATCAACAAACTGGGCATGACGGAAACCGATATTACGCACCAGATCGCCGGTATTGAAGTAGGAATCACCTTTACTGAACACGTCATGCATGATGACTGCCTTGTTCTTTTCCGGATCGGTATAACCATCGAAAGGGGAGCGGCGGGTAATTTTACCGATCAATAAACCGGTTTCACCTTTTTTTACCCGTTTGCAGCGACCTTTGGCATCACGCACAGGCTCATTTTTATCTTTATCAAATTCGATAATGGCATAAGGCGTTGGTGAGAAACCGACAGTATTGTCAAAGTTAAAGACATTGCTGAAACCGACATTACCTTCACTTGAGGCATACAGTTCCAGTACTTCCTTGATGCCAAAACGGGATTTGAATTTATCCCAGATATTCGGGCGCATGCCATTACCAATCATCTTGGTGACACGATGGCCTTTTTCCAGTTCAGACGGTGGGGCATCCATCAGGTAGCGGCAAAGTTCACCGACATAACCAATCGCAGAAGCATCAAATTTTTTGACATCTTTCCAGAAGGAAGAGGTGGAGAACTTGCGACGGATGGCAAAAGTACTGCTTCCGGCAATCACCCCACACCAGCACACCACAATACCTGTCGCATGATAAAGCGGCAGGGTGCAGTACATCACGTCATCTTTATTCAGGTTCAGGACATGGCCATAGGTGCCATAGGCGAGTGTCCAGCGGCTATTGGTAAAGACCACAGCTTTAGGTAAGCCAGTGGTGCCTGAAGTATAGATATAGAACAGGCCGTCTTTGCCCTGTACCGAATGCGTAGTCGGTGTATTGAATTTCGGGAACTGGTCAATCTGCTCTGCCAGGTTGATAAAACCTTCAGGTGCCTGTCCGGGATTTTCTTGCGTATTCTGATCGGCAAACCAGTGAAAACGGTCAGCGGCAATATTGAGATCATGACGGATTTCATCAATAGCAGCACGGCACTCTTCACCGACAATGACTGCAATCGGTTTCACCAGGTTAATACTATGTGTCAGGACTTTACCGACCTGAGAGGTATTCACCAGCGCAATCGTGATGCCCAGCTTGGCCAGGCCAATCACACTGGCAATAAACTCCGGACGGTTTTCGACCATCACGGCCACCACATCACCTTTCTGTGCACCGAGAGAGAGGTAGAAATGTGCGATCTGGTTCGCCCAGCCATTTAGGTGAGCATAGGTATAGGACTGATCCTCAAAACGTAATGCAATACCTTCAGGATTACGCTGTGTTGCTTTTTCAAAAGCCAAACCCAGGCCTGCGGGCGTATTGGGAGTACGTAAATACGCCTGTCGCAGTCCGTTTAGCAGATTAGGGACCTTACTGATGAAGGCAGGGATTTTGGCTGCGACATCTGCAATGCCAATAAGATCGGGTTGATTCGTCTGGGTCATGGGCGTCCTATTATTTTTCGTATCCAATGCGTTTAATTTATATGCAATAAACGGATGGTAGCCATCTTTTAGCGTGTTGAAACTAGAGTAATCAACCTATTCTGACAAAATCTAGCAAAAAAAACCTAGCCACCGAAATGACTAGGTTTTTTAGTTAACTGCAATTGGGCGAATTATGACTCAGTTGCAGTATTGGTTTTTTTCGGTGGACGGCCACGTGGGCGACGTGGGCGGGCAGCCGGTTTTTCAGCTTTTGCTACAGTTTCTTCAGCTTTATCGGCTTCCGGAGTTTCGGTAGGTGCAGCTTTGTTTTCTGCTGGAGTTGCTTCAACTGTAGTCGTTTCAGTGACTTCTTCAGCGGGAGCCTGTTCAGCTTTCGCAGTTTCTACAGATGCTTCAGCAGCTGGCTCAGGAGTTTGAGTCGCTTCAGTTGTATCAGCACTTTCTACTGCAGCTACCGGAGCTTCAGCAGGTGCAGCTTCAGCACTTTCAGCTTTCGCTTCTTCTGCTGGAGCCGTTGCTTCTGCAGCAGGTTCAGCCGCAGTAGATTCTGCTTCAGCTTGTGCTTGCTGTTTAGCCTGCTGTAATGCTTGCTCGGCAGCCAGTTTGGCGAGACGACGACGCTCACGTGGATCATTCGCCACACGTTTCTCTGAAACTGGTGCAGGCGGAGTTAAATCCAGCACAGGAGCAGGTTCTGCTTCAGGCTGCGCTTTGCTGACTTCTACATCACGAGTTACAGGTTTTTTCTCTGTGGTCGCGGTCGAAACCGTTGCTAAAGTCGCATTATATTCCTGCGTGAACTTTTGCAATGCACGGTTAAACGTTGGCAACAGACCGAACTGTTCAATCAGGACTGAACAGTCTTCACCATAAACATGGCGAATCAGGCTACCAATAGTGTATTGGCCAAGTGTTGGCACCTGTGATGGTGTCAATTGCTGAGTTTTCGCCTGTTGGCCTTGTACAGCACGACGGTCGCGACGACGTTGACGTGGGTCATTGCTGGCACGCTGTTTTGATGATGACTGAGCTTCAGGCGTTTTCTCTGCAGGAGCAGATGCAGTCACTTCAGTCAGGAACTCTTCCGCAGCTGGTGCTTCTACAGGAGCATCGGCAGGGGCAGTCACTTCAACAGCAGGTTTTGCGACTGGAGCAGTGTCATTCAATGCCACAATTTCGCTTTTCGCCTCGTCAATATTTACCACCATTGCTGTTGGCATCACTTCTTTACGAGGAGCATCGACCAGTTCCACACGAACTTGCTTTTCATTGACTGCTGGCGCTTCAACGGCAGCAGGTGCTTGAGGTGCAGCTTGTTCATTTAGAACACTTGGATCGCGGTGGCGATTTGGACGTTCTGGACGTTGCTGGTTGCGACGGTCACGACGTGGCACGTTTTGCTGTTGCTCATTGCCGTGAGTATCGCTTTGCTGTGCAGACTCATTGTGGTGCTGACGGCGAGAGTTGCGTTTGTTTTCACGCGCTTCCTGACGTTGTTCCTGACGAGAAACCTGAACCACTTCTTCATGCACCTGATGTTGTGATGCATTATCAGACTGCGCCTGTTCACGTGGCTCTTTGTGCTTGTTGCTACGTGCTTTCTTGTTATGACGCTGTGATTTCTCTTCACGTTCAGCTTTTTCAGACTGATCACGCTCTGGTTTATGGACTACAGTCGATGGCGCCAGATAAGCATTGCCGGTAGTTGCTGGTGCTGCAACAGCTGTTGGCTGTGCGGATACTGCTGGTGTTACAGGAGCAACCTGGCCGAACTGGCCACGGCTCACTGCACCGCCATTCACCATCTGTTCAATAGCAGCAGCAGCATTGTTCGCTGTGCGAGATTGATCAACAGTAGTTGCCTGTTTTTGTACAAACAGGTTTTCTAACCATGCACATGGGCTGGCAGCAGGTGCGGCAACTTGAGCAGGTGCCTGTTGTGCAGCAGGTGCTTGCTGTACGTTTTGCTGATTCTGGTTATTGCGGCGTTTATTGTTTTTGCCGTTGTTTTGCTGCTGAGCAGGTGCTGGTGCAGCGGTATGCGTATGTTCTTCTTCTAAATGCCACTCAGAAGACTCATAGCCCAGTTCTTTTTCGCTTGAACGGGTTGCTTCAGTACGCTCGTAACTTGTCGGTGCGAAACCTTCAGGATTATACGAAATTTCGTAGTGAGGTGTTTCCAAGTGTGGATGTGGAAGTACAGTCACACGTGTATTTGAAGTTTGTTCCAGATATACTAGGCTGTGACGTTTTTCATTGAGCATGAACGCCGCAATTTCTACTGGTACTTCAACCTGAACTTCACCATGACGTTCACGTAGTGCGATTTCTTCCACTTTACGCATAATTGAAAGTGATAGAGAACGCAGGTCACGTACCATACCGGTACCATGACAGCGTGGGCAGACATAACCAGTTGCTTCTTCAAGCGATGGACGCAGACGTTGACGGCTCATTTCCATCAGGCCGAAACGAGACAGTTGGCCGAACTGGATACGTGCGCGGTCGCTTTGAGTTGCTTCACGCAGTTTCGCTTCTACCATACGCTGGTTGCGGTCTTTGGTCATGTCGATGAAGTCGATGACAACTAAGCCACCGATATCACGTAAACGTAATTGGCGAGCAATTTCTTCAGCGGCTTCAAGGTTGGTATTTAACGCTGTATCTTCAACGTCCTGACCGCGAGTTGATTTTGCCGAGTTAATGTCGATTGAAACTAAAGCTTCAGTTTGATCGATCACGATCGAACCGCCTGAAGGCAGTTTTACTTCACGTTCATAAGCAGTTTGAATTTGGCTTTCGATACCGAAATGCGCAAACAAAGGCTCATTCAATGTATAAGTTTTCAGTTTGTCTAACTGAAGCGGCATTACTGCTTTAACGAAGTTATAAGCTTCGTTATAGGCTTGCTCAGAGTCAATCAGGATTTCTGCTACATCATCACGCAGGTAATCACGGATGGCACGAGTTACCACACCTGCTTCCTGATGGACCAGCATAGGTGATGGACCTGAATTTGCAGTGCTTTGAATTTGTGCCCAAAGGTCTAGCAAATGTTGCAGATCAAGCTGTAATTCTTCTTGAGAACGGCCAATGCCTGCTGTACGAACAATGACGCTCATACCACGTGGCACATTTAAAGAGGCCAGCATTTCTTTCAGTTCTTCACGTACTGAACCAGAAATCTGACGGCTGATACCGCCACCTTTCGGGTTGTTTGGCATCAGAACCAGATAACGACCAGCTAAAGAGATGAAAGTTGAGAGAGCAGCGCCTTTATTGCCGCGCTCTTCTTTTTCCACCTGAACCAGAAGTTCAGTACCTTCAGTAATCAGTTCACGGATATTTGAAGTTTGGCGAGGATCGGCTTTGTAATAAGAGTTTGCGATTTCACGCATAGACAGGAAGCCTTGGCGACCTGCGCCGTATTCAACGAATACAGCTTCTAAAGAAGGTTCAACGCGAGTCACGTGACCTTTATAGATATTAGATTTTTTTTGTTCACGGGTACGATTCTCTAAATCGAAATCGTAAAGACGCTGACCAGTGACAAGTGCAACGCGAATTTCTTCGGCATGTGTTGCATTAATCAACATACGTTTCATGGGTGTAACACCTTATAGTGATACACAGCAAAAAATCGCTATTCACGTAGCGAACATCACACATCACGGATCAATGGCTCAGATCTCCAATGAGTTTCATTGTGGTCTGAGTCTTTTATTCCCGGCGTCTACTTGAATATAGATCAGCTTCGGTATTTTGATTCACGTATTGATGATGGCAATACGGCTTCAATCTTTAAACGATTAAAGTCACCTGAACGTTTCACTGGCGGACAAGCGGTGCATTAGATGTGAGTAACTTTCACTGTCACATTGCTCGAAGATCATCCCTTCTTTATAGAAAGTGTCTTGATACGGAATTGTCGTCGTATCTTTACAAACTGTGCAGATCCAATGCATCAAACGCTGTAGCCTGAAGTCGTCTTCAGGGTGCGACTAATCTGATGTGTATCAGTTTACGTTTAAAAACCAACTAGGTTGGCGACATATTTTTTCAGACAAACTGATTTATGTACCTGAGGTACAATTAAACGCAACAGTTTGCTTTGTTTGCCGATATAATAAGCCTTCGGCGTCGGCATAATTCTTTTGGGACCTTCCCGTATCATGTGAGTCTTTAATTGAATAATCAAGTTCAGAGAAATCTGAAATGCTTCAACTTTTACTCACAAACGATGGTTTCCGTGCGCTGACTATATCAAACCTTGCATCATCTGCCTATGGGCTAAGCTTATGTTTCTTGTGTAAAGCATAACCTAAGTGATCAGTTTTTAATCAATTTTAGTAATTTTTGGGTCATAGTAACTGTATGAATTCTACACAACAATGGCAAAGCGTCACTTGGTTTGAAGTGGATGAACATCAAGATGGACAGCGAATCGATAATTTCTTGTTCAGTCGTCTGAAAGGGGTGCCTAAAAGTCGGATTTATCGTCTGATTCGTGAAGGACAGGTTCGCGTCAATAAAAAACGCATTAAGGCCGAAACCAAACTGGCGATTGGCGACCAGATTCGTGTGGCACCTATTCGTTATGAACAAAAAGATGAATCAGAAGCGCCGATTTCGGACAAGGTGGCTCAAGGTCTTCTGTCACGTGTGGTATATGAAGATGAAGGCTTGATGGTTGTCAATAAACCATCGGGTATTGCTGTGCATGGCGGTAGCGGTGTGGCGTATGGCCTGATTGAAGGCCTACGTGCTGCAACAGGTAAAAAATACCTGGAATTGATTCACCGTATTGACCGTGACACATCGGGTCTGGTGATGATCTCGAAAAAGCGCAGTACCTTAAAAACGCTACAAGATTTATTACGTGAACATAAGATTAAAAAAACTTATGCCGCTGTCGTGAAAGGGCAGGTAACGCTAGATAAGCAACTCATTGATGCACCTTTGCATCGTTATGAACTTTCTAATGGTGAGCGCCGTGTCCGTGTCTCTAAAGAAGGCAAAGAGTCTAAAACCCAGTGGAATGTGGCAGAGCGTTTTATGCATGCGACACTGGTGTATGCTTCTCCATTGTCTGGTCGTACCCATCAGATTCGTGTACATGGTCTCAGCATTGGTCATCCGCTGGTAGGTGATGAAAAATACGGACATGAAACTGAATATCGTGGGCCAAAACCACGCCGCTTATGTCTGCATGCGATGCGCTTAGAAATTCCGGGTTATCCGACGATTGAAGCACCGTTACCTGAAGATATGCAGAGTCTTGTAGCTCAGCTTCGTGCGCAAAAGGCGGATAAGGTGGTAATACCTACGGAAGATGACGAGTAATTTTTAGCTTTTTAATGAGTCTTATCTTGCTTTACTTGAGTGGGAGAAATTTCCCTCTTTATTAGAGATGATTCAAGACAATTTCTAAATCAATGAAGGGCGACATGGATGGCGCCGTTACTCTGTGGCACAGGGACGTGCCATCAGAGTAACAAAGGATTTTTGCTACTTTTCATCCTTGAAAAGTAGATAATACCTATACGAAAACAGCTGCTCACTGATGTTAATTGTGGTGGGGAATTAATTTAACTCACCTCTCCCAAACCCTCTCCTAGAAGGAGAGGGCTTAAAGACACTGAATCAAATACTAGGAACCTTATATGAATTCACCTATAAAACTGGTCATTTTTGATTGGGATGGCACTTTATTTGATTCAGTGGGTCAGATCGTGTCGAGTTTACAGTTTGCTGCGCAACAGTTTCAGCAACCTTTAACTGATGCAGATGCGAAAAGCATTATCGGGCTGGGTTTGCCAGAAGTCGCACAACGGCTATTCCCAAGTGTGCCAGAATTACATGCGGATATTTTGCAGGCCTATTCAGATCACTATGTGATGAACTCAGTCAATGATGCCTGGTTTGAGGGCGTAGCTGAGATGCTGTATAGTTTAAAAGATGAAGGGATTAAGCTAGCGGTGGCAACAGGTAAAAGCCGTAAAGGTTTAGACCGGGTACTAAAACAAACGAATAGTCTGGAACTATTCCATGCCACTCGTGCTGCCAGTGAAACCCGCTCCAAACCTGATCCTTTAATGCTGGCTGAAATTCTGACTGAAACTGGTGTCAATGCGCATGAAGCGATTATGGTCGGTGACACTTCTTATGATCTGGAAATGGCGATGAACATTGCCATGCCAAGTGTAGGTGTGACTTATGGCGTACATACACCGGAAACTTTGGCACAGTTTAATCCACTGTCGATTGTGAAGGATGTCAGCAGTTTGCATGACTTTTTATTGGCTAAAGTCCAATGGAAAGAAGCCATTTAATTCAGTATCTTAGTCATTATTCAAGATCCGGCATTTTCTGAAACGGAAGATGCGGATCAATGCGGTAGATTTGAACAACTGGTCTTATCTTTTAGTCTAAAGTTGTGATTACAGTGGTTTTGTTCTGTCATGATTGTTGAGTTATTTAGTTGGATATAACTTAATTCATAATTATAAGATTATGTTTTTAATTGATTTTTATAAATTTAATTTATAGATAATAGCTATTGCAAAAAATAAAATAACTATTGGCATTCAAGTCGTATTTTTCCCATCCTAAAACTGTTTATTCATATGCCCGTACTAGGCGCAATTGTTTATTGGAATGATCGAAATGATCAGGTCAGAACATTTTGCCTGTCTTAGTTCTCGGCATAAGCCTCATTTTTGCAGTTTAAGGAAACATTGATGTCGAATTCTGCTGTTGTTGAATCAGTTGCACAAGCATTACGTACTGCTGAACTCTCAAAAACTGCGATCGCACCGATTCGCCCGGAACTTGGTGGTGAAAGTGCTGACGTAGATATTGCCTATGCCGTTCAGGAAGTAAATACCGAGCGTGCTCTGGCGGAAGGTCGCCGTCTGGTAGGTCGTAAAATTGGTTTGACATCGAAAGTGGTTCAAGCACAGCTTGGCGTAGATCAGCCTGACTTCGGTATGTTGTTTGCCGACATGGCCTATGGCGATGGTGAAGCAATCCCTGCAGGTTTGCTGATTCAACCGAAAGTTGAAGCTGAAATCGCATTGGTCATCAAAGAAGATCTGACTAAAGCAAAACATACGTATGCAGACATCATTAGTGCAACTGACTATGCACTTCCTGCTGTAGAAGTGGTCGATAGCCGTATCGAAAACTGGAAAATCAGCCTGATTGATACCGTAGCTGATAACGCATCTTCTGCTGCATTCGTTCTGGGCTCTAAGCCTGTCAAACTGGAAAACCTTGATCTTGTGAACTGCAAGATGGTCATGACACGTGGCGACGAAGTGGTTTCTCAAGGCGTGGGTAAAGCATGTCTGGCAAACCCGTTAAATGCTGCTGTGTGGCTGGCAGATGAAATGGTACGCCGTGGCCGTCCATTGCTAAAAGGCGACATTATTTTGACTGGTGCTTTGGGTCCAATGGTTGTAGCTCAGCCTGGCGACGAATTCAAAGTTGAAATTGAAGGCTTTGGTTCAGTAACAGCTGCTTTTGCTGCTGAATAAGGGAATACAAGAGAGTACATTCATGAAAAAGATTAAATGTGCATTGATCGGTCCAGGTAATATTGGTACTGATTTGCTTTATAAACTGCAACGCAGCGAATGGTTAGAACCAGTATGGATGGTGGGGATTGACCCAACTTCTGAAGGTCTAGCACGTGCAGCAAAAATGGGTTTAAAAACCACTGCTGAAGGCGTAGACGGTTTGCTGCCTCAAGTAGTTGAAGATGACATCAAAATCGCCTTCGATGCAACTTCTGCTTATGTACATGCTGAAAACAGCCGTAAGCTGAACGAGCTTGGCGTGTTAATGATTGACTTAACACCAGCTGCAATTGGTCCTTACTGCGTACCACCTGTCAACCTTGAAGCATTGCTTGAACAAGGTGAAGTGCCAAACGTCAATATGGTAACTTGTGGCGGTCAGGCAACGATTCCTATGGTTGCAGCGATTTCTCGCGTTCAGCCTGTGAACTATGGCGAAATCATTGCGACTGTATCTACTAAATCAGTTGGTCCTGGTACACGTAAAAACATCGACGAATTCACGCGTACGACTGCTGGTGCGATTGAGAAAGTGGGTGGTGCGAAACAAGGTAAAGCGATCATCATCATTAACCCTGCTGAGCCACCACTGATGATGCGCGACACTGTTCACTGCCTCGTTGAAGGTGAACCAGATCAAGCGGCAATCACTGAATCTGTACATGCGATGATCCTCGAGGTTCAAAAATACGTACCAGGTTACAAACTGGTGAACGGTCCTGTATTTGATGGCAACCGCGTATCGATCTTCCTTGAAGTTGAAGGTCTGGGTGACTTCCTGCCTAAATATGCAGGTAACCTCGACATTATGACTGCAGCAGCTGCACGTACCGCAGAAATGTTCGCAGAACGTGTTTTAAATGCAGTTGAAGCTTAAGGAGCACCTTCATGTCTAAGATTATTATTAATGATATGACTTTACGTGATGGTATGCATCCCATGCGCCATCAAACTACACCTGAGCAAATGGTTGCGATTGCAACTGCGCTGGATGATGCAGGTGTACCGCTGATTGAAGTAACACACGGTGACGGCCTTGGCGGTAACTCTGTGAACTACGGTTTCGCAGCTGCAACTGATGAAGAATACCTAAAAGCGGTTATTCCAAACCTGAAACAAGCAAAAGTATCTGCGCTGTTACTTCCTGGTATTGGTACGGTTGATCACCTGAAAATGGCGCATGATGTAGGTGTAGCAACCATCCGTGTTGCAACTCACTCTACTGAAGCAGACGTTTCTGAACAGCACATTACTGCTGCTCGTAAACTGGGTATGGATACTGTGGGCTTCCTGATGATGGCACACATGGCTTCTCCAGAAAAACTGCTTGAAGAAGCGCAAAAAATGGTGTCTTACGGCGCCAACTGTATCTATGTAACTGACTCTGCAGGTTATATGCTGCCGCAAGACGTGACTGACCGTGTTGGTATTTTACGTGCTAACTTAGGTTCAGACATCGAAATCGGTTTCCATGGTCATCATAACCTAGGTATGGGTGTTGCGAACTCTGTTTCAGCAGTGCAAGCAGGTGCAACACGTGTTGACTTGGCATCAGCTGGTCTGGGTGCTGGTGCAGGTAATACGCCACTTGAACTGTTTGTTGCGGTTGCCAATCGTATGCAAATGGAAACTGGTGTTGACCTGTTTAAAGTACAAGACGTTGCAGAAGATCTGATCATTCCAATGATGACTCATCAGATCCGTGCGGACCGTGATGCTGCAACTTTAGGTTATGCGGGTGTTTACTCTTCATTCCTGCTGTTCGCTAAACGTGCTGAAGCAAAATATGGCGTATCTGCTCGTGAAATTCTGCTTGAGCTTGGTCGTCGTGGCACCGTTGGCGGTCAGGAAGATATGATTGAAGATTTGGCATTGACTATGTCTAAAGCGAAAGAGCTTCAAGCTTAATAGTTAAAAGCTAAATTTTAAAAAAAGCGTCCGAAAGGGTAATGCCAGTCAGTTAAGAGATTGACTGGCATTTTTTTGGGTATTTCTGTGGTTTCCCTTTCACAACTCGTGGGTAGTTTCTACTTCTTTTTTTCGGTAAAACATACCTTTTAGATTTTTCC